>CAZCPV010000370.1:0-1511 GCA_964500765.1 uncultured Draconibacterium sp. | reverse complement strand
GCTGTTTTCGGGATTTTTACAAAAAAACCGGAAATTACCGAAAGTTTTTCCGATTATTTTGTGTTTTTGCAAAAACCGAGCAAATAAATTATATGCTTATAGTTCAATAAATTCCAATCCTTTCCAAACAAAATAAGCCGTTGAAAATAATGCGGAGAGGAATGTAAAAACATTAAAACTTTTCCTGACTAAAACAAAACGCGGTGCCGCATAAAAAAGGGCATACAGCGGCAATAAAATAAAAAATTCCAAAATACGTGATGCTCTGTGCGGGTCGGCAATATGCTCGGGGTCAAATAGTTGATATTTCCATAAAGCAGTCGAAAAATCGACAAAAAGCGTGATAAAAATAAGTATCGGGACATAAACATAAAAATAATTTGATTTGCCGAACACGTATCGAGTTTTGAAATTAACAAAAGCAAATATTATCATGGTAATAAACAAAACTATTAGAATCATAAAATATGTCATTTGCGTATTACTTGAAAAATTTGCCGTGTCGCTGCCCATTCCGAGAATATTTATCGAAGGCATTAACAAAATAATACCGTAACCGATAATCATTATTCCGGTTAAGTATTCCGAAACTTTTTTTATAAATCTTTTTGATTTTGAGTGATAAGATTGCTTTTCGTAAGAACTCATCATCCCGATAAAAATCAGAAGAACAATAAAAAACAAATATATTCCGAGCAGTGAAAATATAGACTTTGTGTCTTTTCCTTCAAGAATTTTATAAAAAAATCCCTGTATTTTTTCGATATAAGCAGAATTTAAACTGTCAATAACTATTGTAACAAATACGGTTATCCAAAACCATTTGCTTTGATTTTTCAAGTATGATAAAATTCTTTGCATTATTTTTTATTTTGTAATTTTTGTTACGGATTTCCGAATGATGCAAAATAAAATTTCATTCTGCATCATTCGGAAATTGAAAATTATTTATTATTTCAAACTGATATTTATGCTGACCGTTCCGCTTGAGCCCTTTTGACTTGTGTCGGACAGCAATATTTTTATATCCGCACCGCTTTTTGATTTTCCGTAGAAATTATATTGCCTTTCCGTATATTTTTTGCCTTCTCCGAATTTATCCGTAAATTCTTTGAAAAATTTATCGTATAATTTTGTGCCGTTATCAAAAGCTTCGTCGCCTGTCGGTCCCCACGAATAATAATCAACAGCGATAAGATTTAACAATCCGTTTTCATCACAATAATATTTTACGTCGTAACGGTTATTGTCGTCAATCATGTAACTGTATTTTACATTTTGATCGGTTGTTTGTGCCAATGCACTTTCTTCTTCATTTTTTTTGGCTTCGTCAAGAGTTGTTTTATTTATTATAACATCTCTGAAATCGCCGCCGCCGTTTTTAACTAATTTTTCATAAAAATTTCCCATATTTTCGTTATTTTTTTGATTTGTATTGTCGGAGTTTCCACCGCATCCGATAAAAATTACAACTGCAAAAGCAACTGATACTACGCTTAAAAAAACTTTTC
>CAZCPV010000369.1:0-1538 GCA_964500765.1 uncultured Draconibacterium sp. | reverse complement strand
TGTATCACATTAATTTAAAAAGTGAAGCCCTGATTGTCAATTTTTTAAATGTAAATGTGCGGATATAAAAAGAATAATCCTTTACTGCTAAAAGAGCTTCAAAAACAAAAAATTAACCGGATTGCCGAAAGCATCCGGTTTTTATTTTATTTTTGTTCTTAAAACATAAAACGTGCTTTTTAATTCACTGCATTTTATCATTTTTTTACCGATTGTCGTATTTATTTTATTTTCGTTAAAGAAAGTAAAATCAAGGCAAATACTGTTACTTTTTGCAAGTTGGTATTTTTATTCGGTTTGGAAACCTGAATATATACTGCTTTTGCTGGCTTCAACTTTGGTTGACTATTTTGTTTCGCTGAAAATACAAAAAACAGAAGCAGAGAAAAGACGTAAAATCTTACTGTGGATAAGTATTTTCGTAAATCTCGGAATTTTATTTTCGTTCAAATATTTTTATTTTTTCGATAAAAATTTAGCTCGCTTTTTAGCCCATTTTCATTTTCTCGATTACGGGCAGGGAAATTCTTTTACGCAACTGCTGCTGCCGGTCGGAATTTCGTTCTACACCTTCCAAACCATGAGTTATACCATTGATGTTTATAAAAACAGAATAAAACCGGAAAAAAATTTCATAAAATTTGCTTTGTTTGTTTCGTTTTTTCCGCAACTTGTAGCAGGTCCCATTGAACGAGCCGGACATTTGCTGCCTCAATTCAACAAACTTACAACTGTTGATTACAGGCGTATTACCGAAGGGCTGAAATTAATGTTCTGGGGATTTTTTCAAAAAATTGTTATTGCCGACAGTTTATCAATTCTTGTGAATGAAGTGTATAATCATCCCGGGAAATATCACGGGCTTGATATTTGGACGGCAACTTTCTTTTTTGCTTTTCAAATTTATTGCGATTTTTCGGGCTACACCGATATTGCTCGCGGAACGGCAAAAATTCTGGGCTATCATCTGCGAATCAATTTTAAACTCCCCTATTTTGCAAAATCATTTGCCGATTTTTGGCATCGCTGGCACATTTCTTTAAGCACCTGGTTTCGCGATTATATGTATATTCCGCTGGGCGGAAGTAAAACAAAAACAAACACAAGATTTATTTTTAATATTCTGTTTGTATTTATTTTAAGCGGATTTTGGCACGGTGCCGGCTGGACTTTTATAATCTGGGGAACTTTACACGGAATATATTATTTGGCAGAAAGATTTTTTCCGTTTACGGTTTTTAAAAGAGCAAATACCCTTAGTAAAATTATCCGAATTGTATTTATTTTCGTTTTGGTAAATTTTGCTTGGATATTTTTCCGTTCGCAATCGGTAAAAATTGCGTTAACACTTATTTCCGACAGCTTTAATTTTACAAAAACAGCATTAAACTTTAATCATTATCTGCTTTTGAAGAGTTTTTTGCTTATCGGAATTGTTTTTATTGTAAACCTTATCGAAAGAAAAAAAAATATTGTATCGTACATTTCCGAAAAGCCCGTTTTATTTCGTTGGTCGGTTTATTACCTTGCCGGAATAA
>CAZCPV010000368.1:0-1603 GCA_964500765.1 uncultured Draconibacterium sp. | reverse complement strand
AACTTTGCCAAAGTTCGTAAGAAATAATTCTTGCAGTCTCTTCGGCAGTTTTCAAAATTCTTGCTCAAAATTGAAAATTCTTTGTTTTCTGAACAGTCCGGAACAGCCCGCTTTTTTATATCTTTTTCGGGCAACAATTATTTTTTTTTTAAACCGTTTAAATAATAAACAAATCTTCCGAAATAAAATCTTCAATAAACTTACCCTTGTCGGAAAGATATAAAGTATTGTTTTTCAGTAATAAATTTCCGTTTTTTATATGTTTTTTTGCCTTGCCGGAAAGTTGTTCGGCAAAGGTTTTCCCGATTTGTTCGGATACATACGAAATATCCGTTCCCCACATCGTTCGTAAACTTGTTATAAGATAATCGTTGTATTTATCAATGTCCGACAATAGTTCTTTTTCAAAAAAAGTTGCATTCTCCCCTGCCCTGCGGATGTATTCTTTTAAATTTTTAATGTTGAATTGTCTCGAAACTCCGTTGAAAGAATGTGCCGAAGCACCGATACCGAGATAGTGTTTTTGTTGCCAATAGGCCGTATTGTGCCGTGAAAAAAAGCCCTTTTTTCCGAAATTTGAGGTTTCGTAATGAATAAAATCGTTTGCTTTTGCTTTTTGTTTTAAAATTTCAAATTGTTTTATGCTTTCTTCCTCCGGAACTTCTTGTATTTTATTGTTTTTCAGCTTTTTATAGAAAACCGTATTCGGTTCGTAAGTAAGATGGTATGCCGAAAGATGCGGTATTTTCAGATTGAAAAAAGTATTCAAATTTTGTTCCCATTTTTGCGATGTCATTTCCGGCAGTCCGTAAATTAAATCGCCGCTGATATTTTCAAAGCCGACGACTCGGGCATTTTTTACGGCGGAAATGCTTTGTTCTGCCGAATGCCGGCGGTTCATCCCTTTTAAATCGTCGTCAAAAAACGACTGAATACCGATACTTAAACGATTTATCGGCGTTTTTTTCAGACTTCTCAGATAATTTTCGCTTAAATCATCCGGATTGGCTTCGAGTGTTATTTCCGGATTTTCTGCAATTTTAAAATACCGAAAAATGCTTTCAAACAATTCGTTTATTTCTTTTTCGTTTAATAAAGAAGGTGTTCCGCCGCCGAGATAAACGGTTTCGACAATTTGATTTTGCAAATAATTTTGCCTTAATTTGAGCTCCTTTTTCAGTGCGGTAAGATAATCGTCTTTATATTTCAACGATAATGACATAAAAAAATCGCAGTAGTAACATTTCTTTGCACAAAAAGGGATATGAACGTAAATTGCAGACATACATGTTTTTAAAAAAATATTATCGTTCGTTTTCGATTTTGATTTTGATTTTTGTCTTGTGTTTTTTGTCCGGCAATACGGCAAATAAAATTTCTTTTTTTGATTTTCCGCATTTCGATAAACTCGTTCATTTCGGAATGTATTTTATTTTTGCCTTTGCTCTGTTTTTTGATATAAAAACACATACAAAACTGCAAATTAAACAAATATTGTCGATAATTTTGATTTTAACCGTTTTTACCGGAGGAACAATTGAATTGATACAAAATTATTTTATCCCCGGTCGCTCCGGCGATTGGTTCGATTTGCTTGCGGATT
>CAZCPV010000367.1:0-1628 GCA_964500765.1 uncultured Draconibacterium sp. | reverse complement strand
AATAAAAGTAATTAAAAGAATGTAATTTTGAATATTTGTAATTCTGATAGTTCCTTTTACCGGTTTAACCTGCCGAATATTATTATAATGCAAAACTGTTTTTTTGTAAATAAAAAGTATTATATTTGCACGCTTAAATTATTTACAAATACAAATTATTATCTATGTATTTAGACGCAGAAAAAAAACAAGAGATTTTTCAACAGTACGGGAAGTCTAATAATGACACCGGTTCTGTAGAGAGCCAAGTAGCATTATTTTCCTACCGTATTACGCACTTAAATGAGCATCTTAAAAAAAACAAAAAAGATCATCATACCAGAAGAGCGTTAATAAAATTGGTAGGAAAAAGAAAAAAGTTACTTAAATATTTACAAGCAACCGATATTGAAAGATATCGTAACTTAATTAAAGCTCTCGGATTACGTAAGTAATTCTTCCTTAAAGAAAAAGGCATATACTTTATGCCTTTTTCTTTTATTAAACCTGTTTCGTTACGGGAAAAAACAGAAATAAAATAAATTAATACAAAATAAGAATGAATATTATTACAAAAAAAATAGATATAGGAAACGGCAGAATTGTAGAAATCGAAACCGGAAAATTAGCTAAACAAGCCGATGGTTCCGTTGTCGTAAAACAAGGAGATACCATGCTTCTTGCAACGGTTGTTTCTTCAAAAGATGCAAAAGAAAATGTTGATTTTATGCCTTTATCGGTAGATTATCGCGAAAAATTTGCTGCTGCGGGAAGATTTCCCGGCGGTTTCAGAAAAAGAGAAGGCAGACCTTCCGATGAGGAAATTCTGGTTGCACGTTTAATTGACAGAGCATTGCGACCTTTGTTTCCCTCTGATTATCATGCTGATACATTTGTTAATGTGGAATTGATTTCAGCTGACAGGGAACGAGAAGTAATGCCCGATGCATTAGCCGGTTTAGCCGCTTCGGCTGCACTTGCGGTAAGTGATATACCTTTCGGAGGTCCTATTTCAGAAGTGCGTGTAGGAAGAATTAACGGAGAATTAATTATTAATCCTACATTTTCACAACTCGAAGAAACGGATATTGATATTATGCTTGCCGCTACAATCGATAATATTTTGATGGTGGAAGGCGATATGAAAGAAATTTCCGAAGAAGAAATGCTTGAAGCAATGAAATTCGGACACGAAGAAATTAAAAAACATTGTAAAGTTCAGCTTGAAATGGCTGAAGAAAAAGGCACAACCGAAAAAAGAGAATACAAGCACGAGCAAGATGACGATGAAGAACTAAGAGAAAAACTGAAAGCAGCCGTAAGTAAAAAAATATATGAAGTTGCCAAATCCGCATTATCAAAACACGACCGTTCGGAACGTTTTGCCGAAATAAAACAGGAATTTATTGACAGCTTTTCCGAAGAAGAACAAGAAGAACTGAATACGGTTTTAATTGATAAATATTTTCATGAGGAAGAAAAAGAAGTTGTAAGAAATATGATTTTGCATGACAGAATACGTCTTGACGGCAGAAAATTAGATGAAATAAGACCTATTTGGTGCGAAATTGATTATTTACCCGGAGCACACGGCTCGGCAATTTTTACAAGAGGCGAAACCCAATCTTTATCAACGGTTACACTCGGCT
>CAZCPV010000366.1:0-1631 GCA_964500765.1 uncultured Draconibacterium sp. | reverse complement strand
GGGACAAAGACAAACCCGAATGGTTAGACAAAGAAAATCCGAATTGGAAAGGCAATTACAAAGTGTGGTATTGGGAAAAAGAATGGCAGGATATTATTTTCGGAAACGACAGTTCATATCTGCAAAAAATACTTAATGCCGGATTTGACGGTGTTTATTTGGATATTATTGACGCTTTTGATTATTATGAGTAATTTGAATCTGATAGTAGTATATTAAATTCAGATTAAGAGTTTCGGTGTGTCTTAAAGGCACACCGAAACTTAATTACAAACCGACAAATTTATTTCAAATTATGTTTTTTTACAAAATCGGTTAAAATGCCGTCTAAATCAGGTTTGCCGATTTCCTGTAAATCGTAAAATACGCGTGCGGTCGGTTTATTAATTTTTACGATACGCGTTAAATCAATCGGAGTTCCTATAACTACCACATCACAATCTGTATTGTTGATGGAAGTTTCCAAATCTTTTAATTGCTCATCGCTGTAACCCATTGCCGGCAACAAAGTTCCGATATTCGGATAAATTTTGAATGTTTCGGCAAGTTTACCGACAACAAAAGGTCTTGGATCGACCAATTCGGCAGCACCGAATTTCATAGCGGCAACCGTTCCGGCACCGAGTTTCATTTCTCCGTGTGTCAATGTAGGTCCGTCTTCTACAACAAGCACTTTTTTGCCTTTTATGGCTTCCCAATTTTCAACGCGTAAAGGTGAAGCACCGTCAATCACCATTGCATCCGGATTTACTTTTGCAATACTTTCTCTTACGGTTTGTATTCCTTCCGGAGATGCCGAGTCCATTTTGTTAATCACGATTGCATCTGCCAATCGCAAATTCACTTCTCCGGGATAGTACGAAAGTTCGTTTCCGGGACGATGCGGGTCGGCAACGGTAATGGTTAAATCGGGTTTATAGAATGAGAAATCGTTATTTCCGCCGTCCCAAAGGATAACATCGCAACCGTCGGGGTCTTCTTCGGCAGCTCTTACAATGGCTTCATAATCTACGCCGGCATAAATAACGTTTCCGCGAACCACATGCGGTTCGTATTCTTCCATTTCTTCAATGGTACATTTGTGTTTTTTCAAATCTTCGACAACGGCAAAACGTTGCACTTTTTGAGCAACCAAATCGCCGTAAGGCATGGGATGGCGAATTGCAATAACTTTTAATCCCATAGCCATCAAATATTCTATTACTTTACGTGAAGTTTGACTTTTTCCGCAACCGGTACGTGTTGCAACAACGGCAATAACCGGTTTTTTGCTTTTAATCATGGTATCCTTCGGACCCAGAAGATGAAAATTGGCACCTGCGGCATTAACAATCGCACTTATTGCCATCACTTTAGAATATTTAACATCGCTGTATGAAAATACGCAATCATCAATATTATGTTCTTTAATTAATTTAGGAAGGTCTGCTTCGGCATAAATCGGAATGCCTTGCGGATAGAGTTTTCCGGCAAGTTCAGCCGGATATTTTCTGCCGTCGATATCGGGTATTTGTGCCGCCGTAAAAGCAACTACATTATAGTCTTCGTTGTCGCGATAATAGGTATTGAAATTATGAAAATCACGACCTGCTGCTCCGATAATAATTACATTTTTCTTTGCCATTTTCTTT
>CAZCPV010000365.1:0-1645 GCA_964500765.1 uncultured Draconibacterium sp. | reverse complement strand
AATGACCCTCTCCTACTTCTTCCGCCGCCCCTCTCCCGCTTTTCACAGCATCGAAGAACAATTCTTTGCCGTGCAAAAAGAACTGCCCGAAGATGTTATATATAAAAACATTTTTGCAAAACAGCACAGTAAGGGCTTTTTTAAACGGCTTTTTATTGCAATACATGCGGCTTTAAATCAGGGAGATGTGAATCATATTACCGGCGACATCCATTTCGTTGCTTTATTTCTGAAAAAGAAAAAAACAATCTTAACGGTTCACGATATCGGCTCGATATTAAACAAAAAGGGTTTTAAAGTAAAAGTCCTGCGGTTTTTTTGGTTTACAATGCCCTTTGCACGAGTTAAGTATATAACGGTAATTTCGGAATTTACAAAAAAGGAAATTCTTAAAGAATTTAAAATAAATCCGGAAAAAATTATCGTTATTCCCGATTGTGTTTCCCCCGAAATAAAATTTTCCGAAAAAGAATTTAATTCCGAAAAACCGAATATCCTGCAAATCGGCACAAAACCGAATAAAAATTTGCCGAATTTAATTAAAGCACTCGCCGGTATTAGTTGTAAACTAACCCTTATCGGAAAACTTTCCGAAGAACAAAAACAGCTTCTTTCAGAAAATAAAATCGATTACGAAAATAAATTTGATTTAAGCTTTCCCGAAATTATTGAAGCATACAGAAATGCCGATATCGTAAGTTTTATTTCAACTTACGAAGGTTTCGGCGTCCCTATTCTCGAAGCACAGGCAAGCGGGCGTACCGTAATTACAAGCAATTTGTCTCCCATGAAAGAAGTTTCCGGAAAAGCTGCTGTTTTGGTCAATCCTTACGATATTAATGAAATAAAAAATGCCGTTTTGAAGCTCATTAAAAATAAAGAATTACGGCTCTCTGTTATCGAAAAAGGAATTGAAAACAGCGAAAAATATTCGACAAAAGCGGTGGCTTCTCAATATTTTAATTTATACAAACAACTCTGCAATAACCAAAAACAACATGCAAACAATCCTTAATTTCTTATCCGATTTAAAGCAAAACAATAATCGAGATTGGTTTCAAAAAAATAAAGACAAATACGAAAATGCAAAAAGTATGTTTTTTGAGCTGGTTGATATTTTAATTATGAAAATTAATGAATTCGACCCGTCAATCGGGGTTCTCCCGGCAAAAGACTGTGTTTTCAGAATATATAAAGATGTGCGTTTTTCGAAAGACAAAACACCCTATAAAACTAATATGGGGGCATACATTGCTCGCGGCGGCAGAAAAACAAACCTTGCCGGATATTATCTGCAAATTGAGCCGGGAGCATCATTTGCCGGAGGCGGTATTTATCGTCCTCATCCCGATATTTTAAAAGCTGTTCGCTCGGAAATTTCGGAAAATGCCGCATCGTTTAAATCAATCCTGAACAAACCGGCTTTCAAAGCGTTTTTTCCCGAGCTTTACGGGGAAAAATTAAAAACAGCACCGCGCGGATTCGATAAAAATCATCCGGATATTGACTTGCTGCGAAATAAAAGTTATACCGTAATTAAATCTCTTTCGGACAAGGACTTAACAGATAGTTCTTTTTTAGAAAAACTAATTGAAATTTTTAAAATACAAAAGCCCTTTAACGATTTTCTTAATTTCTGCATAAA
>CAZCPV010000364.1:0-1655 GCA_964500765.1 uncultured Draconibacterium sp. | reverse complement strand
TGAAGTTTTTCAATCTTTTTCTTACCGCCGCCGAGGTAAATTTTTTCAAGTTTGTGTTTTATCTCCGAAACGGAAAGTTTATTATAATCTTCGTTTTTATTGAATTCGATGTCCATCGTAATTTCGTTTTTAAAAACTTTAAAATTAGAAAAAAATGACCGTTTAAAGAAAAAAAACGATTTGTTTTAAATATGTATGATATTAATTTTATTTATCGCTGTAAAAAATAATCAGTAAATTTACACGGATAAGATTTGCAAAATAGTTAATAAGATTATATCAAAAATGAGATGCTTGGCGGTCCTTCATTAAAAAGCAAATCCAAAATTGATAAATCGGGTATAAAATCAAATTTATCAAAAAATACTTGTGTATATTTTTTCGGTTTATACTCCGTAAATGTTTCGGATGTGTTTTTTTTCGGGTGAATAAGGTTTCTGTAATCTCCTGAAAGATATTGTTTTATGTATTTTTCCGTAAAATTTAAATTTTTTTCAATTTGAAGTTCCGAAAGCAGGGTAAAAATAATTTCAAGATTAAAATCGAACAGGAATGTATATTTTTTTTCAAAAAAAGGCATAAAGGCATCAATGTAAAATTCATAAAACGGGGAGGAAAGATAGGCGGTTTGCAAACTTTTTAAATGTTGCAATTGCCAATTATTTTTGTAATCAATTTTTACGTCGCTTATCAATTGTTTTGTTCCGGATTTTTTAATTATCGGAATGCTTAATGTTTGTTTTCCGTTGGGTGATAAAATCTCACAGCGGTTTCGGTAGGTTTGTTTTAAATAATTTTCGTGTTTTTCAATTAAAACGTTTTCATATTTTAACAGTGCAGCAAAATATTGAACAGGCGGAAAATAAGCTGTTGAAATAATTATTTGTGAAAATTCCGGCATATATTTGCAAAATTAAACTTAATCCGAAAAATAGTTAAAAAATTTCTTATTTATAATTTTTCTAAATAAGAAAAATAATGTATCTTTGCATCTGAAAATATTAAATTAAAATTATTAACAATAAAATTATAAAAAAATGGGAGTATTAACAGGAAAAAAAGCACCTTTATTTACTGCACCCGCTGTTTCAAACGGCGGAGAAATGATTGACGCATTCAAATTAGAAGATTACATCGGTAAAAAATACGTTGTATTATTCTTTTATCCGGCAGATTTTACATTTGTTTGCCCGACTGAAATTTTGGCTTTCCAAGATAAAATGGATGAATTTAACAAAAGAGATGTACAAGTAATCGGTGTTTCAACGGATTCGCAATTTTCACATTGGAAATGGTTACAAACCGAATTAAACGACGGCGGTATTAAAGGTGTTCAATATCCTTTGGTTGCAGACCAAACAAAAACTATTTCACTGGATTATGATGTTCTTGCCGGCGATTATAATTTCGATGAAGAAGGAAACTTTATATTTGAAGGGACACCGATGGCTTACAGAGGTTTGTTCTTAATCGACAAAGAAGGTACCGTTCAACATCAGGTTGTAAATAATATGCCTTTGGGAAGAAGTATTAGCGAAACCTTACGAATGATTGACGCTTTGCAATATTTTGAAAAACACGGTGAAGTTTGTCCGGCAGATTGGCACGAAGGCGAAGAAGCTCTTGTTGCAACACAAGAAGGTATTGCAGAATAT
>CAZCPV010000363.1:0-1672 GCA_964500765.1 uncultured Draconibacterium sp. | reverse complement strand
ATTATTTCATCAATTCCGCATAATATTTATAAAAAAGCGGAATGGTTTCGATACCTTTAAAAAACATTTCCAAAGGATTGTTTTCATTAGGCGAATGAATGGCATTACTTTCCAAACCGAAGCCCATTAAAATGGATTTAATACCGAGAACTTCTTCAAAAGTGGAAATAATAGGTATGCTGCCGCCGCTTCTTACGGGAACAGGTTTCTTACCGAACACATCGGTATATGCCTTTTCGGCAGCTTTATAACCTGGAATATCAATCGGTGAAACATAACCCTGTCCGCCGTGCAGTGCCGTAACTTTTACTTTTACGGTTTTCGGAGCAATGGCTTTAAAGTGTTCTTCAAACAATTTGCTGATTTTTACATTATCTTGATTCGGCACTAATCGCATAGAAACTTTTGCATACGCTTTTGAAGGGATAACGGTTTTTGCGCCTTCGCCGGTATAACCCGCCCATATTCCGTTTATATCCAAAGACGGACGAATACCCGTTCTTTCATTGGTCGTATATCCTTTTTCACCTGCAAGTTCCTCTACATCAAGTGCTTTTTTGTAATCTTCTTCATTAAACGGTGCTTTTGCCATTTCGGCACGTTCTTCGGGGCTCACTTCTTCAACATCATCATAAAAACCTTTAATTGTGATTTTACCGTCGTCGTCAACCAAACTTGCCAGCATTTTTGCAAGCACATTTGCCGGATTTGCCACAGCACCGCCGAAAAGTCCGGAATGTAAATCTTTATTAGGTCCCGTTACTTCCACTTCCATATAACTTAAGCCCCTTAAGCCGGTTGTAATTGAGGGTATATCCGGAGCAATCATTCCGGTATCCGACACTAAAATAACATCGGCTTTAAGCAGTTCTTTATGCTCTTCCATAAATTTACGCAAGTTAGGAGAGCCGATTTCTTCTTCACCTTCAATTATAAATTTTACATTACACGGCAATTGGTTTGTTTTTACCATATATTCGAATGCTTTTGCGTGCATAAAGCTCTGTCCTTTATCATCGTCGGCACCGCGAGCATATATTTTCCCGTCTCTTATTTCAGGTTCGAAAGGCGGACTGTCCCATAAATCAATCGGGTCAACCGGCATTACGTCCATATGAGCATATACCAAAACAGTCGGCAATGCGGGGTCAATAATTTTTTCACCGTAAGTAACGGGATTGCCTTCGGTTTCCATAACTTCGGCTTTATCGGCACCGGCATCGAGCATCGTTTTTTTCCAATATTCTGCGGCTTTATACATATCGGGTTTATGTGCTTCTTCCGAGCTTATTGAAGGAATACGTATTAAACCGAAAAGTTCTTCAAGAAATCGGTCTTTATTGGTTTCGATGTATTGTTTTAAATCTTTCATATTAAAATAGTTAAAAGTTGAAAGGAGAAAGTTAAAAGTACGTCTCATTTGACATACATTTTTCAGTAATTTTTATTTTCTAATCATATGTTTGTGTCCGTCAGTCGACTGACGAGTTTTTCCATGTTTTGCAATAATTTGCACAAAAATAAGAAATTAATGCTTATGCTCGGCATAATATTCCAATTGTTCGTACCATTCTTTACCGAATTTCTTAATTAAAGGTTCTTTCAGAAATTTAAAAACGGGAACTCCGAGTTTTTCGCCTTGTATCAATGCCGGTTTACAAATATCCCAAAT
>CAZCPV010000362.1:0-1672 GCA_964500765.1 uncultured Draconibacterium sp. | reverse complement strand
TCCTTAATTGCTTCGTTCAACCTGGCGTAACTTCCGGTATCCAAGGATAATTTTTTATAGTCGGGGGATAAGCATACTTATTCGATAATCTTGAAAAAGAATTTTAATAGCATTCGAAGGTTTAATCCTCGAACTTTTCCTTTATTCTATCGTTATACAAATCAAAAATTCTTTCAAATCTATAATCGGGAACAAATTTTGTCAGAACGCCATTAAATTCTTCGATAAATTGATTAAAATCGTTCTTTCCTGTGATATTTAACAATTCTTCCTTGGTAACTCCCTTTAATCCATGACCGAGGAAGCTATTGTTTCGTAAACTGTTAAGTTTTGATTTATTCGTATAAAATTGACCTTCTTCATCTTTATTTAATTCGGCAAAAAAGTTTATAATTTCAGGATAAGCCTTTAAACTTCTAAACAAGTAATAATAAAAGTTTTTTCCCGCAATAGGAATTTCTTTTCCTTCAAAGAGAAAAGTGTAATATTTTTTTTCTTTTCCGTTTTTATCAACTTGTTTTTTTTCAACAATCCGGTCGGGAAAAGTTATCTTTAAAAATTCACCGAAAGAACTACCGCCGAAATTGATCAATTGTTCAAAAGGCTTACGTTTAATTTCACCATTTACCGAATATTTTATTTTGTTCGGATTATTTTCATCAACCAATCCTTTGTCTTTCAAATACAGATAAAACAATAGATACCAAACCGCTTCTTCAATCCGGAAAATTCGTTGCAATGCCTCGGCATACCTGCCTTGAACATAAGTAACGCGCATATTTTCCACCAGTAAAGAAATGGCTTTTAATGCACGTTGGTCATAAGGTGCTTTCGGTTGATTTTTCTTTTGAGGAAAGTAATCCTTCGTCAGGTTGTATTCATCCAAAGCTTCTTGTGCAATTTCTTTAACGGTTTGTTTCAAAGGTAAGTTTAAGATACCCGAATAATCATATACCGATAACATATTATCCAACGTATGTTTATAAATTTGTCGGATAAAGGTTTGGGCGTTTTCCTTATTGACTTTTCCTTCCCGGGCATTTACCTGCATTATATCCTTCACATTGCCGACCGAAACGGAAGCCAATATGCTTGCCGTTCGCATGGCCGGTGTTCCGCCGCTGTTGGAAATTTCAACGGAATAGTCCTTATGCTTCATCAGTAAATTTTGAAAAAAGGGTAATAAATCTTGGGTGGATACCGGACTGACATTCAAAGGTACTACTTCGGTTTCATAACCTTTTTGTTTTAATAATCCGGCTAGAATTTTTCCTGCAAAAACGGTATCTTGTTTATCTGGATCCTTTTGTTCACTGGCAATAAGTATAATTTTATCCGGTTTTACCTCACATGCCTCCAATGTTTGTGCTATCATTGGATAAGCAATCCGTTCGGGAGGAATGTTATCTATTTTCTTATAAAATTCTTGAGAAATTTCATAAAAAGTTTTATCTTTATTCGTTTTTGAAATAAAAAACTTTGTCGGATCGTCATTGTTTGGTTCGAAATAACTTTCGGGAAAGTATTCGGTTATTTTACGATCAAATTGTAGGTCTCGGTTTCCTATTGTAAAAATGAGTAAGCGTTTTTTCATTTTTAGGTTAGTTTAAGATTTTTAATTTAACAAACCCCGGCAATTTATACTCCGAAGTAATGCGACGGGTTTTGGGGA
>CAZCPV010000361.1:0-1697 GCA_964500765.1 uncultured Draconibacterium sp. | reverse complement strand
TATAACGAAGGTGCCGACTGGGTAGGAATGTTGTTTGCGGCATACAATCTTTTTGCTGCAATATTTGCGTTTCTTTTAATCTATCTTGCAAAAATTACAAGTCGAAAAACAACCCATTCAATGGCTTTACTTATCGGCGGACTGAGTTTTATATCAATTTTCTTCATAAAAGACCCGAATTTATTACTGCTGCCTTTTGCCGGAATAGGTCTGACATGGGCAAGCATTCTTGCAATGCCTTATGCGATTCTTACGGGAGCTTTGCCTTCAAACAAAATGGGCGTATATATGGGAATTTTTAACTTTTTTATTGTAATTCCGCAAATTTTAGCTGCAAGTATTCTCGGTTTTCTCGTAAAATCCGTTTTTAAAGAAGAAGCAATTTATGCCTTAATTCTCGGCGGTATTTCGCTGATTATTGCCGCAATTCTTGTTGTTTTTGTAAAAGATGAAAATTAAGAAGATGATAAAAGCATGCATATTCGATTTAGACGGCGTAATTGTCGATACGGCAAAATACCACTACCTTGCTTGGAAAGAACTTGCAAAAAATTTAGGTTTCGATTTTTCGAAAGAAGATAATGAACGCCTGAAAGGTGTCAGCAGAATGCGTTCGCTGAATATTTTACTTGAAATCGGTAAAAAAAATTTAGATGAAGAAACAAAACAGAAATTTGCCGAAAATAAAAACAAAAAATATCTTGAATACATTTTAACAATGACACCTGATGAAATTCTGCCGGGAGTAATTGACTTTTTGGAAGAATTACGAAGTAAAAACATAAAAATTGCACTCGGCTCTGCAAGTAAAAATGCAATGACAATTTTAAATCAATTAAAACTGAAAGATTATTTTGAAGTCGTTATTGACGGAACAAAAGTAAGCAAAGCAAAGCCCGACCCGGAAGTATTTTTAAAAGGAGCAAAAGAGTTAAAAGTAAAACCCGAAGAATGTATCGTTTTTGAAGATGCCGAAGCAGGAATTGAAGCTGCAATTAACGGCGGTTTTAAATGTGTAGGTATCGGTTCATCGAAAAATTTAGGTAAAGCAGATTATGTTACGGAAGGTTTTGAAAAAATCAGTTTTAAAAAATTAACTGAATTATTTAATTAACTGAATTCTGAATAATGGAAAAAGAAAAAGTTGAATTCATTAATGAACTGAAAAAAAGAACGAAAGATATTGCTCTGAGGGTAATAAAATTACAAGCTAAAATGCCCAATAATCAAATTTCTTGGATTATCGGAAAACAAATCCTTCGTTCTGCGACCTCTGTTGCTGCAAATTACAGAGCTGCAAGCAGAGCCCGTTCGGGAAAAGAATTTTATTCAAAATTAAGCATTGTAATTGAAGAAACCGACGAAACAATGTTTTGGTTAGAACTCCTTGCAGATGCTGAAATTTTTCCTAAAGAAAAAACAGCAGATTTACATAAAGAATTAAACGAACTTTTGTCAATTTTTATGTCAGCAAGAAAAAACACAAAACAAAGTCTTAATAAATAATAAACATTCAAAATTCAGTAAATTCAATCATTCAGTCAATTCAGTTAATTCAGTCAATTCAGTCAATTATAACATTCAACAATTCAAAAATGAAACAATATATAAAACCCCATCCTTGGAAAATAATTGAAGAAGGTCTTTTACCGGAATATAATAAGGTGTCCGAAAGTATTTTCAGCTTAGGAAACGGA
>CAZCPV010000360.1:0-1743 GCA_964500765.1 uncultured Draconibacterium sp. | reverse complement strand
GTTTGCAAATATACCGGTTTTTAGAATTATAAAAAAAATTTAATCATTTTTTCCGATTTCTTTTTCCCAAATTAATTTTTTCCCGAAGCCGAGACGATTATCCGTCAATTTTATAAAATCCAAATTCAAAACCCAAAGTTGTGTATTCATTAATTTTGCAAACGGATATTTTTTCAAATATAATTTATTTACTTTTTGTTTTAGTTTTCCTTCGGGCAGAAACATTTTTCCGGTAAATTGAATTCCTTGTATTTTCCCGACAATGCTTGTTTCTAAAACGACCGAACCGGCAACCGTATTGTTCTTTTTTACGTCCTGTATGTGTTTTGTGCTTTCGTCGGACGTGAAAATAAAAGCATTTTCGTCTTCGGAATATACGTAA
Organism: uncultured Draconibacterium sp.; assembly: GCA_964500765.1. Lineage (GTDB taxonomy): Bacteria > Bacteroidota > Bacteroidia > Bacteroidales > JAADGE01 > JAADGE01. Next base: position 1,361 of record CAZCPV010000360.1, on the reverse strand, counting down.
AAACAGTTGGCACACCAGGGTTTGTTTTCCGTTGATACGGCAAGTGTTAACACATGATGTTTTTTTATGAAATCGGTAATTTTTTTATCCGGTTGTCTCATTTTAAAAAAAATTTGCGAATTAAAGTTTTTGCATTATCTCCGATATTTATCGAATCAATTTCGATTCCGTTCATATCCAATTCAAAATATGCAAAATTTTGCGACAAATCACCTATTTCGGCAATTTCAAAAATATCTTTTTCAGATAATGCTTTGTTTCTTATACCGATATCTGCACGGTATTTTTTTCGGTTTCTTAAAATTGAAACATTCCGGATAATATAATCGAACAGTTTATTTTTTTTGTTGAACGGAATATTTTCGTAATCGGAAATTTTATTTTTTTGATATGAATTTGTGCTTATCGAATAAAATGCCGAAAGGAGGGCAATAAAATTCAATTTCCTGACAAATTGCCTTTCTGTGTCATCCGCAAACCCGCCCGATTCTGTCAGTATTGTGCTTGTTCCCTTTTTTTGAATATTATCGCCGAAAGCCGTCGGCATAAAATCGTCGAAATAACGCCCGATTTGATTCGGAATAAAATTTTGCAAAATTTTGTTCATTTCGGCAATCAGCAACATTGATTTTTTCCTGCTTTCATTAATTGTATTTTCTTTGTCGAAAGCCGGAGCAAGAAACGAAAGCGTTGCCGGAAATTTTGTATCGCCCGCCGAATACCAAACATCTTGGTCGTGCAAATTAAAACCGAATTCGGGTTTTATTTCATCTCTTAAATTCATCAAAAAGCGTCCTTCCGGGCTTTCCAATCGCAAAGCATCTCGGTTAATATCAATGTTTTGTGCATTTTGCCTTTGAAATTGTTCTGCACCGTCGGAGTTCAGCATCGGGATAAAATACAGGGTGCAGGAATTTAAAATTTGTTGTGTTTCTTTTTGAAAATTTCCCGGATTTTCAAAAAAGTTAAAAATATCAAAAAGAGTTGCCGTTGCCGTTGATTCGTCGCCGTGCATTTGCGACCAAAGCATTACATTTGTTTTTCCGTTTCCGGTTTTAAGCATAAATATTTCTCTGTCTTCAAAAGATTTTCCGATTTCGGTAATTTTAAAAACATTCGGATTTCTCTTTTTTATTAAAGGTAAAATATCTTTGTGCTTAAATCTTCTGTGAAAAAGTGATTTTTCTTTATAATTATTATATGTATCGTATAATTGTTCAGAAAACAGCATTTAAATATATTAGTTTGTTAAAATAATTTCAATTCTTTTTCTTCCGGTTTCTTTTTCTCTTTTATAAAACCAAGCCGATATTCTGCCGATATGTTTCCGTTATTTTCCAATCGGTTTAAAATCATATTGT
>CAZCPV010000359.1:0-1775 GCA_964500765.1 uncultured Draconibacterium sp. | reverse complement strand
AACAGTGCCAAAATGGATAAATGCAAATTGTATTCAATGTAACCAATGTGCTTACGTTTGCCCGCATGCTTGTATCCGTCCGTTCCTTGCCGATGACGAAGAAGTGAAAAATGCTCCGGAAGGAACAAATTTCATTAAAGGTATCGGAAAAACAAAAGAATATAATTTCAGAATACAAGTAAGCACGCTTGATTGTACCGGTTGCGGTTCTTGTGCCGATGTTTGTCCGTCAAAAGAAAAATCATTGATAATGGTTGATTTAGACGATGAACAACGTGCCGAAGATATAAAATGGGATTATTTGCATAAGCATGTAGGTTACAAAGATAAAGTTGTTGAAAAAGAAAAAACGGTTAAAAATTCCCAATTTGCACAACCTTTATTTGAATTTTCGGGTGCCTGTGCCGGTTGCGGCGAAACACCTTATATTAAGTTGGTTACACAACTTTACGGAGATTCAATGACGATTGCCAACGCAACGGGCTGTTCTTCAATTTACGGAGCATCTGCACCGGCAACGCCCTATACCGTAAACAATCAAGGTGAAGGACCTGCTTGGGCAAATTCACTGTTTGAAGATAATGCCGAATTTGGTTTGGGTATTGCTTTGGCAAACAAAAAACAAAGAGAAATTATTGCAAACATGATGAATGCAGCAATTGAAAAAGGAATTGCTCCGGAAACAAAAGCTGTATTCGAAGAGTGGTTGACTGTAAAAGATAAATCGCAAGAATCAAAAGCTGTTGCTCCGAAAGTTATTGAAGCAATTGAAAATGAAAAATGCGATTGCGTAAAAGATATTCTCGGATTGAAAAAATATCTTGTAAACCAATCCATGTGGATAATCGGCGGCGACGGATGGGCTTACGACATCGGTTACGGCGGACTTGACCACGTATTGGCATCCGGCGAAAACGTAAACGTATTGGTTTTGGATACCGAAGTATATTCAAACACCGGCGGACAATCATCGAAAGCTACCCCGACAGCTGCAATTGCAAAATTTGCCGCTTCCGGTAAAAAAATCAGAAAAAAAGATTTGGGGGCCATTTCAATGAGTTACGGTTATATTTATGTTGCTCAAATTGCAATGGGTGCAAGTCAATCCCAAACATTTAAAGCAATAAAAGAAGCCGAAGCATATCCCGGACCTTCGTTAATTATTGCTTATTCGCCTTGTATTGCTCACGGATTAAGAGCAGGAATGGATAAAGTACAAAACGAAGAAAAAATGGCCGTAGAATCGGGCTATTGGAATCTTTATCGTTTTAACCCTCAATTGGAAGAAGAAGGTAAAAACCCGTTTACACTTGATTCCAAACCACCGAAATACGAGCTGTTTAAAGACTTCCTGCTGGGTGAGGTAAGATTTAATTCGCTTTATAAATTATTTCCGGAACATGCGGACGAATTATTTAAAGCTGCCGAGGAAAATGCAAAATGGCGTTATAATTATTACAAACGTTTGGCAGAAATGGAATATTAATTATTTGATTTATACAAAAAAATCCCGGCAAATTATGTCGGGATTTTTTTTGTATTTTTGAACGGTATTTTATTTAATGTTCAATTTAAATTTATTCATTTATTTTCAAAAACAACATTTGCGGTCATGTCAAAGTTCATATTCATTTTTATTCTGTTTTTTACCGGTACAATTAAAAGTAATTCACAAACTTATTTTAAAATCAAAACCGGTATAAACTTTTCAAAAGCCGTGTATCTGAACAAAAACAATAATGATTTGGTAAAACCGATAAGAAAGTTAAAATCCG
>CAZCPV010000358.1:0-1781 GCA_964500765.1 uncultured Draconibacterium sp. | reverse complement strand
TTGAGCTACGGAACGAGATAAAAATGCAAATGTAGAAATTTTATAAAGAAAGTAAGATATTTTTTTAATTTTATTATTTAACATGTTTTCAGAAGATTGTTAAACCCTGTAATACCAAAGATTTTTAAAAACATGAAGAACTCTGTTATTGTTTTTTACTCGTTGGTCTTCAGTTGCCGTTCCGTTCGCTGAGCCGAACAAAAACGGGTTAAGAAAAGCGGCTTGTCGAAGGCAGGATAACAATAATATCAAATTAGTTTTTAACAATTTTCAAATGCAAATCGTTCAATTGTTGCTCGTCGATTTCAGAAGGTGCATCAATCATTAAATCGCGCCCGGCATTATTTTTCGGAAATGCCATAACATCTCTGATGCTGTCGGAGCCGTTGAACAAAGCAACCCAACGATCGAAACCGAAAGCAATACCTCCGTGCGGCGGTGCTCCGTATTTAAAAGCATTCATCAAAAATCCGAATTGTTCTTCGGCTTCTTCTTTCGTAAATCCGAGATGCTTAAACATTTTTTCCTGCATTTCGACGGTATGAATACGTATTGAACCGCCGCCTATTTCGTTACCGTTTATTACCAAATCGTAGGCATTTGCTTTTACCGCTTCCGGATTTGTTTCGAGCAATTTTGTGTCTTCCGTTTTAGGAGAAGTAAACGGATGGTGCATGGCATGCAATTGTCCGGTTTCTTCGTCTTTTTCAAAAAGCGGAAAATCAATAATCCAAAGCGGTGCAAATTTATTTTTGTCTCGTAAATTTAAACGTTCACCCATTTCGAGCCGCAATTCACCGAGTTGGGTTAATGTTTCTTTTTTATTTCCGGACATTACCAAAAGTAAATCTCCCGGTTTTCCCGAAAGTTTATCAGCCCACGTTTTTAAATCATCTTGTGAATAAAATTTATCAACCGACGATTTAAACGTTCCGTCTTCGTTATATTTTACATATACCAAGCCCTTTGCTCCTATTTGCGGGCGTTTTACGAAATCAACCAATTTGTCGAGTTGTTTTCTGGAATAATTTGCAAGACCTTCGGCACAAACCGCACCGATATATTCGGCATTGTCGAAAATTTTAAAGCCCTTGTTTTTTACAATTTCGCTTATGTCGTGAATTTTCATTTCAAAACGAATATCCGGCTTGTCGGAACCGTAACTTTCAATTGCATCATCGTATTTTATTCGGGGAAATGCTTCTTTAAAGTCAATGTTTTTTACGGTCTTGAAAAGGTGTTTGGTCATTTCTTCAAAAACCGAAAGAATATCTTCTCGTTCGACAAAAGACATTTCGCAATCAATTTGCGTAAATTCGGGTTGCCTGTCGGCTCTGAAATCCTCATCTCTGAAACATTTCGTAATTTGAAAATATTTATCGTATCCGCCTATCATCAAAAGCTGTTTGAACACTTGCGGCGACTGCGGAAGTGCATAAAATTTTCCTTCACTCATACGAGACGGCACAACAAAATCTCTGGCACCTTCGGGTGTCGATTTTATTAAAAAAGGTGTTTCTATTTCAAGAAAACCCTTATTGCTTAAGAAATTTCTTATTTCCTGTGCCGTTTTATGCCTTAAAATAATCCCTTTTTGAACAACAGGTCTTCTTAAATCCAAATAACGATATTTTAAACGAATTTCTTCCCCTCCGTCAGTTTCGTTTTCTATGGTAAATGGCGGAACTTCCGATTTGCTCAAAATTTTCAAATTCCGAACCGTTATTTCAATGTCTCCTGTAGGTAATTCCGGATTTTTATTGCTTCTTTCGGCAACCGTT
>CAZCPV010000357.1:0-1784 GCA_964500765.1 uncultured Draconibacterium sp. | reverse complement strand
TTGAAATTACTTTAACAAGAACAAAAATAGGAGGGAAAGACAGTATTCTTTTTGTTGTGAAAAATATTGATAAGCAAAAAAAGGCATTGTTAAAATTAGAAAAATATAAAACCGGATTAGAGAAAAAAGTAAAAGAGAGAACAGAAGAATTAGAAGCTGCAAATGAAGAATTAATTTCAAACAATGAAGAATTGGTTATTTTGAATGAGAATATCGAATATCAAAAAAATATTATCGAAGAAAAGGAAAAACGTTTAAAATCCATTATCAATAATCAAGGAGAAGGTGTCACTATAAATGATACGGATGAGAATTTTTTAATGGCAAATTTTCGAGCACATGAAATATTTAATGTTCCGGAAGGAAAATTAGTCGGAATGAACTTAAAAGATTTTTTTGATGACAACGAATGGGAAAAAATTAAAAGACAATCCGATTTGAGAAAAAATAAAGTCAGAAGCAGTTATGAAACAAAAATTACGCTTAAAGACGGAACCGTAAAATATTTAATTGTAACCGCAACACCCGATTTAGACCGAGACGGTAACATTATCGGTTATATTGCAAATTTCAGAGATATAACGGAAAGAATATATAAAGAAAACAAATTGAAAGAATTAAACGAGGAATTTGAATCCGTTAATGAAGAATTAAATGAAGCGAATGAAGAACTTATCGTGCAGAAAGATACTTTACAAAATACCCTAAATGAATTGAAACAAACTCAAAATAAATTAATTCAATCTGAGAAAATGGCTTCAATTGGTGTATTGGCATCAGGAGTTGCTCATGAAATTAATAATCCTTTAAATTATATTATGGGCGGTGTTACCGGATTAGAAACGATATGTAAGGAACAAATTATTGAAAATAAGGAACGCATAAAACCGATAATGGATGCAATAAAAGAGGGTGTAAGACGAACCGGAGAAATTGTTTCGGGATTAAATTTGTACAGTCGAAAAACCGAATCAAAAAGAGAAGATTGCGATATTCATTCGGTAATTGAAAATTGTTTTATAATTTTGGCTGATAAATTAAAAGACCGAATTGAAATTAAAAAGTTTTATAATGAAACACCGGTCAGGGTGAAATGTAATACCGGTCAGATTCAACAGGTTTTTTTAAATATTTTATCAAATGCCGAACAGTCAATAGGGAAAAAAGGGATAATTTCCGTAACAACGGAGAAAGATTCTGAATATGTATTTATTACGTTTGAGGATAACGGTGCGGGAATAAAAAAAGAGAACCTTTCAAAAATTACCGATCCTTTTTTTACGACAAAAGACCCGGGGAAAGGAACCGGACTCGGCTTGTCAATTGTTCAAAATATTATTGAAGAACATAACGGATTTATAGATATAAAATCAAATTTCGGTAAAGGTACCAAAGTAATAATTAAACTTCCTAACGATTTAAAATGAACCAAAAGAGAACTATTCTTTACGTTGATGACGAAGAAATTAATTTAATGCTTTTTGAAGCTAATTTCAGTAATAAATATAATGTTATCGGAATAAGTTCGCCTAATGAAGCTTTGAAAAGTTTGAAAAACAATCCTGAAATTTCAGTTGTTATAAGTGATATGAGAATGCCCGATATGAACGGGGTGCAATTTATTAAAAAAGCGAAAAAACGATTCCCGAATATTTGTTATTTTATTTTGACGGGTTATGATATTACGGATGAAATAGCTGAAGCAATCAAAAAGAAAATAGTCAATTTCTATTTTCAAAAACCGTTTAATATGAGAGAAATTGATAAAGCAATTGAAGATGTAT
>CAZCPV010000356.1:0-1817 GCA_964500765.1 uncultured Draconibacterium sp. | reverse complement strand
ACAGAGCAGATAAAATTGTAAACGATGCAAAAAGACGTGCTGCAAGTTATTAAAAAAAATGCCGAACATTTCACAAATGTTCGGCATTTTCTAAGCTAAAAAGGGACTTTCAGGAAATAGAGACTTTTTAATTTAAGCAAGAATTTTGCAAACTGCTGAAGAGACCTACAAGAATTATTTCTTACAAACTTTGGCAAAGCTAAAAACTTTGCCAAAGTTGATTCTTTTAACTGCGAAACAAAAAATAATTACCCCGAAATAAGCGATATTTTATGCAAAACGGGGTAATATTAAGTTTTTAATCTCTATAAGAAGCTCATTATAAGAAAATTGGCATTTCCGGAAACTCCCAAAAAAATTATCTATTTTTACAAATCTCTTTCAATTTCCGTAAATTTAATCCCGAAATTTTTTAGTTCTTCCAAAACCGGTTCATAAATATTTTTCGTAATCGGAATATGAATGCCTTTTTCTTTAATTTTTCCGGTTAAAATCATTTTTACGGCAATGCCTACCGGCAAACCTACGGTTGACGACATTGCCGTGTGTACGTGGTCTTTACCCTCAATAACCATTGATGAACAAATCTCTTTTTTCTTACCTTTAAGTTCATATTCAAATTTATGTTGCATCACCAACATATCTCTGTCGCGCTCCTCAAATTTCCATTTTTTTTCTAAAAGTTTTTGAAGAATTTTTGCCGGCGTCGCATTTTTTAATCCTATTTTTTCATTTCCGAAAATACCGAGCCATCTTAATTTATACATTACCGAAGAATCTTCTTCTATATTCAAATATTTCGACAGTTTTTCTTCTGCTGTCAGCACCGGATGATATTTCAAAAAAGTATTAATAAATTCCCGATAGGTCATATTTTCCGAATTTTCGAGCGTATAGCTGTCATCGGTAGCTCCGAGCTGAACAAAAACATTCCATGCTTTACTGAAACCCGGTCGCCGCATCGTTCCTCTTACCATAGTGGGAATATTTTCCAAACCGTATGATTTTCTGTATTTCAGAGAATCTCTGTTCGGATATACTTCAAATTCTCCGTAGTTATTTACGTTTGTTCTTTCAACACGTTTAAACAATTGATGATAAGGAATATATTTGTATTTTCCGTTTACGATAATTTTTGCGGCGGGTCCTTGTCCGGCTACCACAACATTTCGCGGATTCCACGTAAATTTATAATTCCAAGGATTATTATCAAAATCGGGTGCCACTAAACCGCCTGTGTATGAGCGGAATGCAGTTATTTTTCCGCCTTGTTCGTGTATGCGGTCAATAATTTGCATCGCCGACATATGGTCAATTCCCGGGTCAACACCGATTTCATTCAAAATTAAAATACCGCTTTTTTCAACTTCCTCTTTCACGGCTTTTAATTCCTCTGAAACGTAAGAAGCCGTTACCATATTTTTTTTATATTTTATGCAGGTTTCGGCGGTCAGGTAGTGCATCCTTGCCGGAAGCATCGAAATAACAATATCGGCATTTTTTATTTCTTCCGCTCTTTGTTTTTCGTTAAATATATCAAACTGAACGGCTTCCGCATTTTTGTGCCCTTTTAATTTTGCCTTTACCGTATCAACGGAAACATCGCCTACGCGTAATTTCCAACCGTGTTTTTCGGAATTGTCCGACAAATATTTTATTAATGTTGAAGCCGATAAACCGGCACCTATAAGAAATATATTTTTCATAATTTATTAAAAATTTTCCGCTAATGTAGATTTCATTTTTTTAATGAAAAAATTAATTTTTAAAGTTATTAAACATATATTTTTATGACAATTAGGTTTGGATTTTGTTAT
>CAZCPV010000355.1:0-1833 GCA_964500765.1 uncultured Draconibacterium sp. | reverse complement strand
GAAAGTTGTTGCTTTTCCGGAGGTGATACCGTTTTTTTTCAAAACTTTTTTAAGCGATTGTGCCGCAAACAGAGCAGGGTCGGGAAGGGAACCTTTTACTTCGTAATTTTTTTTATTTAAAGGCAAACGTCCTTCGATAATTCGTTCGTAGGTATAGGGTGCACCGAAAATATACGATAAATCGGAATGAATTGCATCGGATTTTACATTGTTCGTAATGTTAAGACCGGCAATATCGGGCTCAATTTTTACAATTTTTGTTTCCCCCCCTTTCACGGAACTTGTGTTAAAAAACAGGGAGTATAAATTATCGTGAATTGTAAGCCCGTTCGGTCCGGCACCGAAATAATTTCCCATATCTTCCCATGTCCATTTCGGCGGTACGGTTTGATAATCGTAAAAACTTGCATCGGCAATTATTTTTCCGTTTACGTATTTTATGCCGGCTTTGTATATTGCTCTTGCCCAATTTTCAAGCAATTTTGATATTTCGGTTTGCGAAAAATATTTTGAGCCCAAAGTGGGGTCGCCGCCGCCTTTTATAATAATATTTCCTTCTAAAATGCCGGTATTTTTATCAATTTTTCCGGTATATTCCAAGCGTGTTTTAAATTTATAAGTGTTACCGAGAATTTCAATTGCAGTTGCTGTGGTTATTAATTTTTGTGTTGATGCCGGAGCAATTGATAAATCGGGATTGAGTGAAGATATAATTTTGCCGGTATTTACATCTTGCACAAAAAAACTTATTTCGGCATTTTTAAAATCTTTGTCGTATTTTAATGTTTTTATTGCCGTGTTGATACCGTTATTTTTATTTTGCGAAAATACATTGGAACAAGCAAGAATTGTAAGAGAAAAGAATAGTATTTTTTTCATAAACATAATTTTATTAAATCATTGAATAAAAAACTAAATTATTATAATGATCAAAAGTTATAACTATAAGTCATTACGATGTTTTGTTTTTTGTTTGTGCAAAACTTATTAAACAGTAACATTCAATATTAACCTTAAATCCGCAAGTCAGGGTTTCACTGTATTAATTTACAGAAAGCTAAGAGGCAATTCGTATCACTTTAATTTGAAAAGTGAAGCCCTGACTATCAATCCTTTACATGTAAATATGCGGATTTAAGGATTAAAACAAATATTTTTATTTTATTCAAAATTAATAAGCAAAACCGAAAATCCAAAAGACTTTTTATTTTTGCCTGAAAATAAATGATGACATTAATTGATACGCATACACATTTGTTTGTGAATGATTTCGATACCGACAGATACGAAGTTGTAAGAAATGCCCTTGAAAACGGGATAATAAAAATGGTTTTACCCGGAATTAATTCAAGTTATATTCCCGCACAAATTGATTTAATCGAAAAATTTCCGAAAAATTGTTTTTTGGCTTTCGGGCTTCATCCTTCGGATGTGAAAGAGGATTTTGAAAATGAAATTAATATCGTTGCGGAATATCTGCAAAAAACAAATGCAGTTGCTGTCGGCGAAATAGGTATTGATTTGTATTGGGATAAAACTTATGTCGACCGGCAAAAAGCGGCTTTTGAAAAGCAAGTAATTCTTGCAAAAGAACTTAAATTGCCGATTATTATACATGTTAGGGAGGCATTTAATGAAGTTTTTGAAGTTGTTGATAAACTAAACGATAAAAATCTTACGGGAATATTTCACAGTTTTACGGGAACAAAGGAAGAAGCACAAAAAATAATTGATTACGGCGGATTTAAAATCGGCATAAACGGAATTGTTACTTTTAAAAATTCGGGACTTGATAAAATTGTTAAAAACATTGATTTACAGTACCTTGTATTA
>CAZCPV010000354.1:0-1853 GCA_964500765.1 uncultured Draconibacterium sp. | reverse complement strand
TCGAAACATCATCCTTAGCGGCATCGGTTTATTTTATCCGGATGGGAATCGATAAGAATACTTTTTCCCGCATGTTTATTAAGCAATAACGTTTTCAATTATGAATATACTCCGCGGACAATTATATAAAAATGTCTTTATTCGTAGCCGCTTATAACGACTTTCGAATTTTTTTATAATCTTATCGAATAAACCCTATATTTGTATCATTAAAATTGTAACAAAAATTACATTGTATGAAGCGCATGTTCCTCTACATTATCCTCCTGACCTTGATCTTCCTCGTCATTGCCTTATACCTGATCCCTACACCCGGCGGTGATTTTATGCAATTTTACGGTAAAAAAGACAAAGCCGCACAATCGCTTGTTGAATTCAGGAAACAACCGGTCAAAACCGTTGAATCCGACGGCGTTACCTGGAAATATTATTCGGGGGGAAACGGACCGGAAACCATCGTTTTTGCACACGGAATGGGCGGAAGCTATGACCTGTGGTGGCAACAAATCGAACACTTTGCACCGCACTACCGGGTTATCTCCTACACCTTGCCCGAGGAAATCGATAATCTGAAAGATGTCGCCAAAGGCATAACAGCCATTTTGAAAAAGGAAAATGTGGACAAATTTAATATTGTCGGCACGTCGATGGGCGGATATATTGCGCAATATCTCATCAAAACAATGCCGGATCGAATCGACAAAGCCGTTTTCGGCAACACATTTCCGCCCAACCATATCATTGCCAAGGAAAACGAGCGTAAAAGCAAATTGATAAAAATACTCCCCACCTACGTCATTCATCTTTTCGGTGACAAGCAATTACACGAAAAATTGTTGCCTACCACAACCGGTAATAAAAAACTCTTGGAAGCCTTCCTCCGCTCCCTGCCATTTTCCAAGAAAGCATTTCTGGGACGTTATGCCGTTGTCATCGATTATTTCGATTTTGATCCGAACCGAGAGCCTTACAAAAAGATTCCCAAATTAATCATTCAATCCGATAATGACCCGCTTATCACTCCCGAATTACGAAAAAAACTGATCGAGAAATACCCCGATGCCGAAGTTTATACTTTCCACAAGGGCGGCCATCTCCCTTACATTGCTCAAGCGGATAAATATAACGAAGCATTGGAAAATTTTCTGAAAAAATCCGATCCTTCTAAAGAAGTCCGGCAAGTTCTCCAAAACTATATTCACGGACGTCAACGAGCCGACAGTCTTTTGTTGAAAAAAGCGTTTTGGTCCGATGCCCGTATTCGCGTTCAAAAGGATGCTTTACAAAAAGAACTCGGATTTCACGACTATTTGACGATTGTCCTTCAAGCGGGACCGACAACATCGAAAGCGGATATCGATACCATAGTTGTTAACAGGGAAAACGGAACCGTAACGGCCAAATTACGGATGCAATACGACCGTGAAGTTTACCACGACAGCCTTCTACTTGTCAGCAGGAATAATCAATGGCGCATTGCCGAAAAATTTTCCGTTGCAAAAGAAATTAACAAATGAGTTGCCAAATAGAATTACATTCGGTCATCACCTGTCCCGAATGCGGAAAGCAGACGGAAGAAATTATGCCCGAGAATTCCTGTTTGATTTTTTATGAATGTCCGCACTGTCACCGGGCACTCAGCCCCAAGGAAGGCGACTGTTGTGTTTTTTGCTCCTACGGCAGTGTGCCTTGTCCTCCGGTACAACGGGAACAAACCGGTTGTTGCGACACCTAACTGAAGGTAGATTTTACTACCTTTGATCCCCGTATGAAAACAGGAAAAAAGCTGACGGAAGGCCCCATATTGGCATCGCTTGTCAAACTTTCCGTCCCGATAATCATTACGAATTTAT
>CAZCPV010000353.1:0-1873 GCA_964500765.1 uncultured Draconibacterium sp. | reverse complement strand
CGGAATTAATCTTCATCACAACCGCGGAGAACTCGAAGGCGTTATCGGGTACATTCCTCAAGACGATTTACTAATTGAAGAATTAACCGTATTCCAAAATTTGTATTACAATGCAAAACTTTGTTTTAAAGATAAAAATGAAGAAGACCTGACGGCATTGGTAATAAAAACCCTGAAAGATTTAGGGCTGTACGATAAGAAAGATTTGAAAGTCGGGAATGCGATGAACAAAACCATCAGCGGCGGACAAAGAAAACGATTGAATATTGCGCTTGAATTAATTCGAGAACCTTCCATATTATTTGTTGACGAACCGACTTCCGGCTTATCTTCAAGAGATTCCGAGAATGTAATGGAATTATTAAGTGAATTAACACAAAAAGGAAAATTAATTTTTGTTGTTATTCACCAACCGTCTTCCGATATTTATAAGATGTTCGACCGTATGTTGATATTAGATCAAGGCGGTTATATGGTTTGGTACGGAAATCCGGTTGATGCTGTTGTTCATTTTAAAACGCTTGATAATCAGATTAATGCTGAAGTCGGTGAATGTCAGACTTGTGGTAACGTTACCCCGGAACTTATTTTTGATATAATTGAAGCTGAGGTTGTTGATGAATTCGGACGATATACCGAACAAAGAAAAATATTACCGCAAGAGTGGGAAAAACATTACTTGGAAGGCGTTCCGAAAGAAGAAATTGATGAAGTAAACGATGAACCGCCGGCAAATCTCAGTATCCCGAACTGGTTTAAACAATTTAAAATTTTCTTAACGCGTGATTTGCTGTCCAAAATAAGCAATACGCAATATGTAGTTCTGAACCTTTTGGAAGCCCCGTTGCTCGGGTTTATTTTAGCATTCTTAATTCGCTATATTGCCGACCCGAATTCATCGGTTTATATTTTCTTTGATAATGAAAATATACCACCTTATATATTTATGTCTATTGTCGTAGCATTATTTTTGGGTTTAACGGTAAGTGCCGAAGAAATTTTCAGAGACAGAAAAATTTTAAAACGTGAAAAGTTTTTACACCTCAGTCGTTCTTCCTATTTGACGGCAAAAATTGTTATTCTTACAAGTATTTCTGCAATTCAGGCATTTTTATTTGTTATTATCGGAAATGCCATACTTGATATTCCGGGTATGTATTTTGCCTATTGGGTTACTCTGTTTTCGGTGTTTGTTTTTGCAAATTTTATGGGTTTAAATATTTCATCGGCATTTAATTCCGCCGTTACCATTTATATCCTTATTCCTTTGTTGATGATACCCCAAATGGCACTCGGAGGAGCAATGTTCAGTTTCAGTAAACTGAATCGGCTTATCGGAAGTGTTGATAAAGTTCCGGTTATTGCTGATTTAATGGCTTCTCGATGGGCTTATGAAGGGCTGATGGTTTATCAATTTAAAGAAAACAAATTTGAAAAACAATATTTTGATTACGACCAAATTAAAAGCAATTCTAATTTTGCTCAGGACAAACTGATACCGAAGTTGTCAGAAAGTATCGAAGCCATTGAAATTGTAAGAGAAGAAAACGAAGGAAAAAATAATAAAGATTCCGTAGATAAAGTAGTTGCTTATGAATTGGCTTTGTTAAAACATGAAATACCGAAAGAAAATCGTAAAATACTCGAATTAACCGATGAACTTCGGGATTTTAAAAACGGCAAAAACGGTAAAAAGATTAATTTTGATGTTTATTATAATAATTTCGATGTGCTGGCAGCTGATGATCAAACGGTTAAAGATTCATTGTTTGTTCCGGATAATTTAATTAATGCACTTACCGTTAAAACTTACGATGTTGAAAAACAGGGCTACGAATTAATGGATTATCTCGAAAAATGGAAAGATTTTTAT
>CAZCPV010000352.1:0-1917 GCA_964500765.1 uncultured Draconibacterium sp. | reverse complement strand
AATCATACGCATTTCTCGGGACAGGAAATTTTAACGAAAAAACAGCCGCACAATATGCCGATGAGGGCTTTTTTACTTCCGATAAAAATATTACCAAAGATATGGAAAAACTTTTTCTTTATCTTGAAAATCCTACCGATACGTTCAATTTTAAACACATTTTAGTGCCCGGATTTAACATGTTATCCGTTTTACGGGAAAAGACAAACAGAGAGATAAATTATGCAAGAGAGGGCAAAAAAGCATACTTAATATTCAAATTAAACGGTTTGGGAGACAAAGAGATAATTGATATGCTCTATGATGCGGCTTCAAAAGGTGTAAAAATTGATTTGATTGTTCGGGGTATTTGCAAATTAAGACCCGGTTTACCGTTCAGCAAGAATATTACGATTACGAGAATTGTCGATCGTTTTTTGGAACATGCCAGAATTTATGCTTTTAATAACGGAGGCAATAAAGAAGTTTATTTATCTTCTTCCGATTTTTTAACCCGAAATTTACGAAGACGTATTGAAACGGCTTTCCCGATATACAAACCGGAATTAATAAATGAAATTTTTGATATTCTTACATTTCAACTTCGAGATAATACAAAAGCAAAATTATTGGATAAAAATATTAATAATACGGATAAAAAAATACCGAAAGGAGCAAAAAAATACAGAGCTCAAACGGATATATACAATTATCTGAAAGAAAAAATTTGAATAAACTGCATTTTTATTAATTCCTGAGTTTTCTGATAAATCCCAAAATACCGATAGCAGAAAGTTCTCGGTTCAGGATTTTATCGTTCTTGAAACGAATTGAAACCTTATAAACGGCAGATTTTTTACAAACAAAATCATAATAAGACCGTTTGGAATGTTGTTTAATAAGCCAATAAGGATTAGCTTCTTTTACCGTATCATCGTATAATTTCATAACAACCGGACTGCCTTCGGAATAGCAACAAAGGGCAAAACGATAGACAGTTCCGTGCATCAGATAAACTTCCCATTCTTTTCCGTTCGGATCTTCAGGTGTTTTTCTTTTCGGATTAGTTACCGTAAAGTCATTCAAAAAAGTAATACTGTCCCCGAAAACTTTTGCACATCTGAATACAGAATTTCTGTCAATAGTTTGTGCATTGCCTTCGATATGAATAAAAGCAAAAGATATAAACAGTAATATGAATATGGAAGTAAATCGACTCAAATTATTTTTTTTTAAAAAGTAAAAATATTAAAAATTTTAATATAAAAACAATTAAACACATTATTTTAAAAAGTTAGAGAGCACTTTACAGCGTTTACATTTGTAAACACTGTAAAAATCATCTATTTATAAGGGTCTTATTATGTAGATTACAGTCTGTAATCCAGCTATTTATATATTTTATATTAAGTTATGCTGTAATAATAAATAAGCAAATATCGCAATACTGCAAATATAGGTATAATAAATGTACAGAATAGAATGTTTACCAGCTAATTATACAATTTATATTATGTAAAACTTAAGTAATATTATTCGCTTACAGAATATGATCAACTTAATTTATATTCCCGAAACTAATATCCTTATATGACCGAAAAAGTTGAAAATATAAATAAATTGGAACATCTATGATTAATAATTAAACACTCAGGGGAATGATTATTTAAGTTGATAAATTAAGCGTAGCCCATATATATTCTGCGGATGTTCCATGTGATAAAATAAATACTTAAAAATAACCCATGAAATCAGCTTTATAAGAATACAAGCCGTAAAACCCTCAAAATATCAAATATCCCGGTATAATCAGCTGTTTGGTTCACATTGTCCATACCTTTTTTCTTTTTATAAGCCGAAACAACAGCCCCTTTGCGGCAAAGTATCAGAAAAATTAATAATCTACTGTATGTCAAAAAATAAATAAAAATAGCAATA
>CAZCPV010000351.1:0-1922 GCA_964500765.1 uncultured Draconibacterium sp. | reverse complement strand
CGGCATTACTTTTTCTGGACAGTGCATATACTTCGGCAATTAAAAGAAAAAATTATTCCGTTCTTGAACAAATTACGGATAAAACAAGACGATGTTACGACAGCATAGGAAATTATAATAAAGCTTATAAATATGCCAAACTGCACAAAACTTATTACGACAGTGTTTTTAATATTGAAAACGAAAATAAGTTTTCGGAACTCGAAATAAAGTTTGAAACAGCAAAAAAAGAACAAGAAATTCTTCTGTACAAAAAAAATCAGGAATTGCTTGAAAAAGAAAGCAGAAATCGTCTGATATTGTTTATATCCGTTTCTTCTTTTTTATTTTTATTACTCATCATATTATTTCTTTTTTACAACAGGAATAAATTAAAGAACAAAATCAGGGAGACAGATTTAGAAAATAAACTGCTGAGGACACAAATGAATCCGCATTTTATTTTTAATGCTTTATCTTCAATAGAACATTATATTTATAAAAACGATATTCAAAATTCATCTTTATACATAGCCGATTTTGCAAAATTAATGCGTTTAATTCTTGAAAGTTCCAGAAAAGAATTTATTAATTTAAACCGGGAAATTGAAATTTTAAATTATTATGTCGGTTTCGAGAAACTCAGAGTAAATTATAATTTAAATTTTTCAATAAGCGTTTCCGAAGCTATTGATATTGAAAATTGTTTATTTCCGCCGATGTTGATACAACCGTTTATTGAAAATGCAATAAATCACGGTTTTACCGAAGAAATTAAAGATGCAGAAATTAAAATAACAATACAATTACAAAATAATTATATTTTTGTAAAAATTGAGGATAACGGAATAGGTATTAATCATACGGAAAAATTAAAAAATAATCATAAATCGCTTTCGATGCAAATTACAAAAGAGCGATTACAAAAATTATTCGGCAGAAGAGGCAAAAAAGAAAATAAATTAATTATAAAAGATTTAAACGAAATTAATCCTGAATTACACGGTACAGAAATCAGTTTTAAAATCCCTTATATTGAAGAATTTTGATAACATAAAAGTAACAATTATTGATGATGAAAAAAGGTCTCGCGAATTAATTTTTGATATTATTAATTTTCATTTTCCGGAATTTATCATTGAAACAGCCGAAAACGTTGCATCCGGCATTAAAAAAATCAATAAATTTAAACCGGACATTGTTTTTCTGGATATTGATATGCCCGACGGAACGGGTTTTGATATTCTGAGAAATCTCAGTAATTATAATTTTAAAGTTATTTTTATAACAGGGCACGAAGAGTATGCAATTAAGGCAATAAAATTCAGTGCTTTAGACTATATTCTAAAACCTGTTAATGCCATAGAACTGGTAAATGCCGTTAAACTTGCCGTAAGTTTAATTAAAAAATCGAACGAGCAAATTAAAATAGAGACTCTTATTGATAACCTTAATCAAATAAACAACAAACCGGAAAAGCTTATTTTAAACACTTCCGACAATATTTATATTGTTGATATAAAAGACATTATAAGATGTGAATCGGATAATAATTATACGGTCTTTTTCACTTCAAATTCGGAAAAGATTGTTATGTCCAAAACACTTAAAGAATATGAGAGTATTCTTCCGGCGGATATTTTTATCAGAATTCACAGATCTCATTTGATAAACATTAATTATATCTCTCGCATTACAAAACGAGATTCCGGCTTTATTCTTTTGAAAGATAATACAGAGATTCCTTTTTCTCCGAAGAAAAAAAATTTATTGCTGAAATTAATAAAGGATTTGAAATAAAGTTTTCAAACCCTTTGATTTTTTACGAAAATAATTCTATAACTTCAGTCCGATAACTAAAATATCATCTAATTGTTCCAAATCACCTTTCCATTTGGAGAGGAAATTATCTAAAATATTTTTTTGCTCCGCCATCGGTTTTT
>CAZCPV010000350.1:0-1950 GCA_964500765.1 uncultured Draconibacterium sp. | reverse complement strand
GGGAGTAATTACTTTTCTAAATCGGATTTTTCGAGGATAAATAAATCTTCAAGAGCAACGCCGAAATAATGTGCAATTTTTAATGCAAGAAGTGTTGAAGGCACAAATTTCCCGTTTTCAACAGCGTGTATCGTTTGTCTGGAAACATGCACTTGTTTTGCCAATTCCGCTTGTGTAATACGTTTTTTAGCTCTTTCGACTCGTATTGTGTTTTCCATTCTTTTTATTTGATATTTTAATCTAAATCAAAAAGCATACCAAGAGAGAAATTCGAAATATGCATATTTCATTTATTGTAATAGACTTAAACATAAATTATACCAAAAATTTAAGCATTTTCATTAATTTTGGTTTTTATTGTTTAAATAAAATTTTATATATTCACATTTTATTGAAAACCCCGCAATTATGCTTGTAAAAACATACGGAAGTGCCGTACAGGGAGTTGATGCCGTTACCATTACCGTTGAAGTAAACATTTCGAAGGGAATAAATTTTTACCTTGTCGGATTACCCGATGCTGCGGTAAAAGAAAGTCAGCAGCGTATTGAGTCCGCATTGCGACAGCACGGATATAAAATTCCCGGGAAAAAAGTGGTTATAAATATGGCTCCCGCCGACATTCGCAAAGAGGGCTCGGCATACGACCTAACTCTTGCCGTCGGAATTTTGGCGGCTTCCGGACAAATAAAATCTGAAGAAATCGGGAAATATATGATTATGGGAGAACTTTCGCTTGACGGAACTTTACAGCCCGTTAAAGGCGTGTTGCCCATAGCAATTCAGGCAAGAGCCGAAAAATTTAAAGGTTTTATTCTTCCGAAAGAAAATGCACGAGAAGCTGCCGTTGTGAATAATCTTGAAGTTTACGGTGTTGAAAACATAAAAGAAGTGATTGATTTTTTCGACGGAAAAACAAAACCGGAACAAACCGTAGTTGATACAAGAAAAGAATTTTATGAAAACGTAAATAATACCGACCTTGATTTTATTGACGTAAAAGGTCAGGAAAACGTAAAACGCGCCTTGGAAATTGCCGCAGCCGGCGGGCACAATATTATAATGATAGGACCTCCGGGTGCCGGAAAAACCATGATTTCAAAACGTATTCCGACAATTTTGCCGCCCTTAACATTAAACGAAGCCCTCGAAACAACAAAAATTCATTCCGTTGCCGGGAAAACGGAAAAAAATGCTTCATTAATTACCAAAAGACCCTTTCGTTCACCGCATCATACCATAAGCGACGTGGCATTGGTAGGCGGAGGGCAGTTTCCGCAACCGGGTGAAATTTCTTTGGCACATAACGGTGTTTTATTTCTTGATGAACTTCCCGAATTTAAACGAACGGTTTTGGAGGTTCTGCGACAACCTTTGGAAGACCGGAAAATAACTATTTCGAGAGCCAAATTTACGGTTGAATATCCGGCAAGTTTTATGCTCGCAGCATCTATGAATCCCTGTCCTTGCGGCTATTACAATCACCCCGAAAGAGAGTGTGTATGCTCCGTAGGTGCCGTGCAAAAATACCTGAATAAAATATCGGGACCTTTGCTCGACCGTATTGATATTCATATTGAAGTGGTTCCCGTACCGTTCGGAAAACTTTCGGAAACCGAACCGGGTGAAAACAGCGAAACGGTTCGTAAACGCGTAATTGCCGCTCGTGAAATTCAGGAAAAACGATTTAAAACATATAAAGAAATTCACAGCAACGCACAAATGACTTCCAAAATGATGCGAAAATATTGCACAATTGATGCCGCAGGAAGTGCATTGTTAAAAAATGCCATGGAACGTCTCGGGTTATCTGCCAGAGCTTATGACAGAATTTTAAAAGTTTCCAGAACAATTGCCGATTTGGCAAATTCTGAAAACATTAAAACCGAACATCTTGCCGAAGCCATTCAATATCGAAGTTTGGACAGAGACAGTTGGGGCGGGTAAATA
>CAZCPV010000349.1:0-1965 GCA_964500765.1 uncultured Draconibacterium sp. | reverse complement strand
ACCGAAAAAACCGGTAAGCTTATTGCAATAAAAAATGTAAAAGACGGTGATGACTTAATGATTATTAATAAATCGGGTCTTACAATACGACTTGCAGTTGATACTGTTCGCGTAGCCGGAAGAGCAACACAAGGCGTTCGTTTAATAAAATTGAAAGACGGCGACAGTATTGCATCCGTTGCAAAAGTTGACCGAAGCGAAGCTATTAATGAAAACGAAGAAGCACCGGAAAGTTCTGATACCGACGAAATTATAAATGACTGAAAATAAATTGAAATTTAATAAATTAAAATTAACAAAAATGAAAAAGTTGACAACCATTATTGCTTTAATATTCTTTACGGGAATTTTGTTTGCACAGGAAACCGGGCCCACTTGGGAAGGATTAAAAAAACAAAAAGAAAAAAGCGATGCGGATATTACCAATCCGAAAAAAAGCAGCAATCCGAAAACATGGATAAAACGTGCCAATACTTATTTTGATATTTCAACTTTTGTTTTAGGCGGATTATATAAAGGAATGCCGGCTAAAGGTAACGGAATTCAAAATGCGGAATATTTAATCGGGAAACCGGGAAAAATAATGAAACAAGGCGATGAAGAAATATGGGTTTATAACCGAAAAAAACTGTATTTTAAGAACGGTACCTTGGATCATTGGGAACAAACAGAATTTATCGATAAAGATGCTCTCAGAAAATCAGCCGAAGCACTCTTAAAAGCCGTGGAACTGGACACCAAAGGTAAGTTGAAAGAAAAAGCATCAACCAAAGAGTTAAATGAGATGATTAAAAACAGTATTATAAACAAGGCAATATCAAAATATACCGAAAAAGATTATGATAATGCTTATAAACTGATGGATTACGGTTATAAATTATGTCAATTGCCTAAAATTGAAACAGATACTGCTTACAACGAAAAACAAGTTCAATATTTTGAAGGTATAATTGCTTATAATGCAAAAAAATATGATAAAGCCGAAAAACATTTTGAACATTGTATAAAAGATAATTACCAATCCGGATTATCGTATCATTATTTAGCAGATTCGTACGCAAAATCCGGAAATAATGAGAAATTTATTTCTACGGTTAAAGAAGGTTTTCAAAAATATCCCGATGAAGAACAATTAATTATTGATTTAATTAATTATTACATGCAAAAAAATGAAGAAGATAAAGCTGTTGAATACATTGATATTGCTATTCAAAAAAATTCTGATAATCCTTCTTATTATTCTGCCAAAGCAACTATTTACGATAATAAAACCGATACATTAACAAAAATGTATAATAAATATATGTCGGAAGCTTATGAATTAAAAAAGAAAGCATTTCAAAACAGAAATAACTCTAAATTAAAAGCCGAATTCCAAAAGAAAAGAGATGAAAAATTAGATGAAGCATTAAATCAGGTTAAGCTTATTGATGAAAATATTGCAAAAGCCGAAAAATTATACGAAAAATCTTTAGAAATTAATCCTAAATTTTTTAATGCTGCATATAATCTCGGAAGATTATATTTGAAAAAAAATGATTTAAAAGCAAAACATGCCGATTGGTTATTAAAAGTGTATATCAATAAAGACTTTAAAAAATCCGGTGAATATGAAGCAGCGGCAAAAGAAGATTTAAAAACAGCAGCTCAAAAATTTGAGAATGCTTTAAAAATTAAATCAGACGACAGAGATTTATTGAATGTTTTGAAAAGAATATATTTCAAATTGCATGATAAAGAAAATTTAGACCGTATTAATAAACTGATTGAAAATCTCGGTAACGAAGAAAAAACAATAAACTAAAAAGAATTAAATAGGGAGTATTATGAAATGCTCCCTATATTAAAACTAATTCTATTTAACATAATATTAATTATAAGACAATTTAAAATCCGATTTTTTTACGGTTCTTTTGTTCTTCAACTGTTTGTTTTGTTTCATACGCTTGATAACTTTATTTATCC
>CAZCPV010000348.1:0-1984 GCA_964500765.1 uncultured Draconibacterium sp. | reverse complement strand
AATTCTTGCTCAAATTAAAAACTTTCTATTTCCTGAAAGTCCCTAATTACAGCAAAGCTGTTTTTTCAAGAAACAGGGTCAATTTTACTTTTAATTTATCGAACAAACCCAATTCTTCAAGCAGGCGATTAAGTTCGGTTTCGTAATTTTCGGATTGTTGCAGTTGTGCTAAACGATTTTTAATTTCTTCAATTTTCAATTGAACGATTTTCAATTTAAAGGTGTCGATTAATACGGGAACCAAGTCATTCAGCCGATTTTCAATTGAATTATTCGAAATTCCGTGAGTTTGCCAAATTTTACTTAATTCTTGTTTGGGCCCCAATATTTCGGCGGCAATTCGGTTGATTTTTTCGTTTTCATGTTTCAGGAAATAATCTTGTACCGATTCGGTATTTTCCGAAAAATATTTTTCGTAATCTTCAAAAATTTCTTTATAAATCAGATTATGAAATTCTAAATCGTCGTTTTTTATTTCCGAAATAATGAATTCGGCAACCGTAATTTTTTCGTCGGTATCTTCAATTTCGATAATTTTGTTCCCGTAATTCAAAAGGAAATTTAATATATCTTTTTCGATAACTTCGAAATAAATTCCGGAAGTTTCAACCGGGAGTTGCGGTTTTGACGGCTCTCTTTGATATGTTTTTGTGTAATTTTTATTCCTTTTATCGTCAAATGCCTTTCGTAATATTTTTGTTATTTCCGAATACAGTGCCTCCTCGCTTACCCCGAGTTGTGCTGAAACAACGTGAATATACTCGCCTCGAAGAATCTTATCGGGAATTACGGAAATTGATTTTACGATATTTTTTATCAGTTGTGCCCGTTTTATCGGGTCATTTTTTGCCTCTTCGGCAAACAGGTTTACTTTAAATCTTATAAAATCTTCTTCGTTTTCCGAAATGTATTTTTCGATTTCTTCCGTGCTGTGTTTTTTTGCAAACGAATCCGGGTCTTCGCCTTCCGGAAGGGCAATTATTCGGACATTCATTTCTTCGGCAAGAGCCAAATCGATACCGCGTAAGGATGCTTTAATTCCGGCAGAATCGCCGTCGTAAATAATGGTAAGATTTTTTGTAAACCGCCTTACAAGTTTTATTTGTTCAACGGTTAAAGAAGTTCCTGATGAAGCCGTAACATTCTCAATACCTGCCTGATACATTGAAATAACATCGGTATATCCTTCAACCATATAACATTTATCGTGTTTTACGATTGCATTTTTTGCGAAATATATTCCGTAAAGAATTTTTGATTTCCGGTAAATTTCCGATTCGGGCGAATTAAGGTATTTTGCAATTTTTTTATCGGCTTTCAAAGTTCTTCCGCCGAAAGCAATTACTTTTCCGGAAAGGGTATGTATCGGAAAAATTACGCGTTCGGCAAACCGGTCGAATTTATAATCGTTTTCTTTGGCAATTGTTAAGCCGGCTTGGGTTAAAAAATCAAGTTTATAGCCGTTTTGCAAAGCCGTTTTGGTAAAAGCATCTCTCAGTTGAGGGCTCCACCCGAGTTCAAATTTTTTAATTATATCGTCGCTGAAACCGCGTTCTTTGAAATAGCTTAAAGCAATAATTTTGCCTTCGTCGGATTCGTAAAGTTGTTTTTTGAAGAAGTTTTTGGCATATTCGGTTACGATAAATAAGCTGTCGATTGTTTGTTTTTCCTGAATTTTTTCTTCGGTAAGTTCTTCTTCTACAATTTCGATATGATATTTTTTTGCCAGAATTTTAAGTGCTTCGGGAAATGAAACTTTTTCGTGTTCCATAACGAATTTAACCGAATTTCCGGCAGCACCGCAACCGAAACATTTATAGATACCTTTTGCCGGCGATACCACGAAAGAAGGCGTTTTTTCGTCGTGAAAAGGGCAGTTTCCTTTGTAATTTACGCCGGCACGTTTGAGATTTACGTAGTCTTTTACGACATCGTAAATATCGGCGGCATCAAATATTTTATCAACGGTTTCTTTGGGTATCAT
>CAZCPV010000347.1:0-1994 GCA_964500765.1 uncultured Draconibacterium sp. | reverse complement strand
TATAAAAATTACTGCGGGTAAGCAGGTGTTTAATTCGAAATTAATTATTAAATAATTTTAAATTTCATAAATAAAAAAAGCCCTCAAAAATGAGGGCTTTTTTTATTTGTCATTTACAAAGCGACAAATTCTCAAAATTTATTTCTTTCTTATGTTTTCCGAATGACTCATGTACAATATTATCTCTCATCACATAAGTTTCTTCTTCTCCGAATTTTACGGAAAATAATACAGTCAAATTTTCTCCGTATTTATCTTTCAGAACTAATCTTGCCAAATTATAATCGGGAAGGCATAATAAATTTTTATGACAAACCGGGCAAAACAATTTTACCGTTTCACCTTTTTTAAATTTTAATGAAGAATGTTTAACTTTCGTATAATCACCTAATTCGGTATCTAAAAAAACAATGCCGCTTTCACCGTTTTCTTTTTCGGCAATTAAAACGACATTGTTTTCAATATTTAAAGATGCAGAACAGGTCGGACAATGATAATCATATTGTTTTTTCATTTTTTGAGCTTTTCTATTTCTTGAAAAGATACAACAAAAAAACGAAAAAGTCAAGTTTTGACTTGCAAAAAATGAAAATAAAATTTATTCCGATACTTCCGGACTTGCAGTTACAAGTTTCTCCATTTCATTATCGAACATATAAAGTCGTGCTTTATCGCCGCCCAACAGATTTAATTTATCAAGTATCGTACTGAATAAATTTTCTTCCTCAATTTGTTCAGCTACATACCATTGCAAAAAGTTTACCGTAGTAAAATCTTTTTCTTCATAGCATATTCCCACCAAATTATTAATTTCGGATGTAATCATTTTCTCATGTTCCAATATTTCTTCAAAAACCGCTTGAATTGAATCGTACTCGATTTTCGGTTGTTCGGTTTCGGGCACAATGGCATGGCTGCCTCGGTCATTAACATAATGAAACAATTTCAACATGTGTTGTCTTTCTTCTTCGGAATGTTCGTATAAAAAATCTGCCGAACCGTTATATCCGTTTTTTTCTGCCCACGATGCCATGGCAAGATATAGTTGTGAGGAAAATAATTCCAATTCTATTTGTTTATTAAGGGCTTTTTCAACTTTTTGATTTAACATAATATTGAGTTTTTTAATTATAAAAATAGGTTAAGATAAACTGTTAATTATCTTATTTAAAGCAGCACTCGGTCGCATTGCTTTTTCCGTTTTTTCAAAATCCGGCAAATAGTACCCCCCGATATCGGTTGCTTTACCTTCGGCGGATGCTGTTTCTTTTAATATTTCAGTTTCTTTTTCCTTTAATTCTTTTGCAACAGCGGAAAATTTTTCTTTCAATTCTTCATCTTCACCTTGATTTACAAGTGCTTCCGCCCAATATTGAGCCAAATAAAAATGTGTACCTCTGTTATCAAGTTCTCCGGCTTTTCTTGAAGGCGATTTTCCGTTTTCCAGATATTTGCTTACGGCTTTATCCAGGGCATCGGCAAGTACCTTTGCTTTATCATTTTTAAATTTTTCTGCAAGAAACTCCAAAGAGACGGTTAGAGCCAAAAATTCGCCGAGCGAATCCCAACGTAAATGTCCTTCTTTTAAAAATTGTTGTACATGTTTGGGAGCCGAGCCGCCTGCACCGGTTTCAAATAATCCGCCGCCGGCAAGCAAAGGAACCACCGAAAGCATTTTAGCACTGGTTCCGAGTTCCAAAATGGGAAATAAATCGGTCAAATAGTCTCTAATAACATTACCGGAAACCGAAATGGTATCTTTTCCTTCTCGCACTCTTTTAAGTGTAAATTTCATGGCATCATCGGGAGACATTATTTGAATATCCAAACCGCTTATATCATGATTTTTGAGATATTTTTCAACTTTTTTAATAATTTGCGCATCGTGTGCTCTGTTCTTATCTAACCAAAAAACAGCCGGAGAACCGGTAGCTTTGGCTCTGTTTACGGCAAGTTTTACCCAATCTTTTACCGGTATATCTTTAACACGCGAC
>CAZCPV010000346.1:0-1995 GCA_964500765.1 uncultured Draconibacterium sp. | reverse complement strand
ATTAACGTATTCCCGAATCCTTCAAACGGAGTTTTCAATATTAATGTTGAAAATAACTATAATCTTGAAGTATTCGATATTACCGGAAGAGTAATTAACACAAGAACATTAACCGGAAATACAACACTCGAATTAAATACAGCAGGTGTTTATTTCTTAAGATTCTCAAACGAAAGAGGTTCTTATACTCAAAAAGTGATTGTAAAATAAATGTAACTCGTCTTTCCAAGGCGATAAAACGTCAACCGTCTTTTCAAGGCGAATGTAACTCGCCTTTTCAAAGGCGAAAAAAACTAACTCGTCTTTCCAAAGGCGACAGAGTATAACTCGTCTTTATAAGGCGAGTATAAAAAAGGAGGAATTTATTCCTCCTTTTTTTTTACCCTCCCTTTTTCCTTATGTTTTATAAAATCATAAAAAAAGAATAATTTTTAGATTAAACATAAATCATTTTATAATTTTACGTTTTAAAAATTAAATATTCAGAATTATGCGTGAACTTGAAATATTAATGAACCCAAATAAATTGGTTCAGCATTTAAAAAAACCGGCAAGTGAATTTACAAGATACGACATTATCAAATTTATTGATGATAATAATATTGAAATGCTTAATTTCAGATATGTCGGCGAAGACGGAAAATTAAAAACATTAAACTTTGTTATTACCGGAAAAAATTATCTCGAATCAATTTTGGCAACCGGCGAACGTGTTGACGGTTCAAGTTTATTTTCATATATTCATGCCGAAACCAGTGATTTATATGTAATACCGCGTTTCAGTACGGCTTTTGTAAATCCTTTTGCAGAAAAACCGACTCTGGATATTTTATGTTCTTTCTATACAAAAGACGGAAAACCGCTCGAAAGTGCACCGGAGTATATTCTTAAAAAAGCCCATAAAGTTTTTCGTGAAGAAACCGGATATTCATTTAAAGCAATGGGCGAGTTGGAATATTACATAATAGGAGAAAATAATGATTTGTATCCGGCTGTTGACCAAAAGGGTTATCACTCTTCACTTCCTTTTACAAATTACGAGAATTTACGTTTGGAAGCAATGCAGCTTATTGCTCAATGCGGCGGGAAAATAAAATACGGACATTCGGAAGTCGGGAATTTTAAAGACGGTGATTTAATGTATGAACAACACGAAATCGAATTTATGCCGGTTGATCCCGAAAAAGCCGTTGAACAACTTATTATTGCAAAATGGATATTACGTATGCTCGGTAATAAATACGGTGTTGTTATTAGTTTTGCACCCAAAATTACGGTCGGTAAAGCCGGAAGCGGTATGCACATACACTTCCAAATTGATAAGGATGATATTAATGTTATGGCAGACGAAGTCGGTATAACTGATGTTGCAAGAAAAGCAATAGCCGGAATTCTCGATAAAGCACAATCACTTACGGCTTTCGGAAATACAATTCCCACTTCATATCTTAGATTGGTTCCGCACCAAGAAGCACCTACAATGGTTTGCTGGGGCGACAGCAATCGTTCGGTTTTGGTTAGGGTTCCTTTGGGTTGGATTGCTAAAACTAATATGATTAAAGATGCAAATCCGCAAGAGCGAGGTGAAGTGCCGTATGTTACCGGAAAGCAAACAGCCGAGTTTCGTGCACCCGACGGGTCTGCCGATTTATATCATTTAATTGCCGGATTAATTTTAGCGGCAAAAGATGGTCTTACTAATCCTGACTCCTTAAAAAGAGCACAAGAATTATATGTAAATGTTAATATTTTTGACGAAAAACATAAAGATATACTTGATAAATTGGTTGCATTACCGAATTCATGTTTTCAGTCAGCAGATTATTTGAAGAAACACAGACAATTTTATGAAAAAGAGAATGTTTTCCCAAAAGGAACAATTGATGCTTTTATTTCTAAATTGAAATCTTATAAAGATGAGAAGTTAAGTGAAGAATTATTCGGGAAAAATGATAAAATTAAAGAACTGGTTGAAAAATATTTACACTGTATGTA
>CAZCPV010000345.1:0-2011 GCA_964500765.1 uncultured Draconibacterium sp. | reverse complement strand
CGGCATAAAAAGTTTCGGTATTTCCGGCAGGAAGAAGAAGTTCGGTTTTTTTCATGTATTTTTAAATCTTTTTTTCCAAACAATCGGGTTGCGATGTGTATGAAAAATTGCAAAGATATTTATAATTTTATCATCAATATAAAAAAATACGGAATACGGAAATTTCAAAATCAATGCTTTTCTGATTTTAAATTTAATAACCGGAAATTGAAACGGATTCTCGGATATTTTTCGGATTGTATTTCTGATTTCTTGAATAAATTCAGAACCTAAATTTTCTTTTTGCAAATCATACCATTCTTTTGCTTCAATTAAATCAATTTCGGCAAAAGGGTTAATTAATAATTTATATTCCGGCATTATTCGGTTAATTTTTTTTCAATTTCTTCCCAAGTTTTTCCTTCGGAAGGATTTTTTAATACATAATTATACCGGTTAATCAGTTCTTCTTCTTGTTTTGAATCTAATGATGTATTTTTTTTATAAACTTGTTCATTCTCAGAAACAAGATAACTATCTGATATTCTGCTGTTTTTAAGTAAGCGAGTATATTCTTCAATAGGAATTATTACGGCAATTTTGTTCCCTTCGGCATCAATAATAAATTGTGTACTCATTGCAATTGTTTAGATACAAAGTTACGACTTTTAAAATTAAAATCAAATTTCCGGTTTTTAGTTTGCATAACTACTTGTATTTAAGCCATTTCCAAAGCTCTTTATACGATACTTTTTTTCCGTACATTAAAATACCGACTTTGTAAATTTTTCCGGCTAACCAAACGGTTGCCAAAAAAGTTAAGAACAGCAATCCTACGGACAGGAAGAGTTCCCATATTTCATATCTGCCCAAAGCAACACGCAGGGGCATAATTATAGGAGAGGTAAACGGAATTACGGAAAACCAAAAAGCCAATGCCCCGTCGGGATTTTTGATAATGCCTTGTGCGGCAACAATTGCTAAAATCAGGGGAATGGTTATCGGGAGCATAAATTGCTGGTTGTCGGTTTCGTTATCAACGGCGGCACCTATGGCGGCAAAAAGTGATGCGTAGAGCAAATAACCGCCTGCAAAGAAAATTAAAAAGACTGCAAACATCGAAACCCAATCAAAATTCAGTACGCCGAGAATAATATCCGAAAACTGCCCGTTTCCGACCAAATCGTGAATTTGTTGCGACGACATATTTTGAATTTGACCGATATCTTGTCCTTGCGGTATCATTTGCGAGCCGAAAGCAAAATATACAAAGCCGACAATTATTCCCGTAAGCACAGCCCAAAGGATAAATTGTGTGAGAGCTACCAATGCAATTCCGATAATTTTTCCCGCCATGAGTTGAAACGGCTTAACGGAAGAAATTAGAATTTCGACAACACGGTTTACTTTTTCTTCTATAACACCGCGCATTACCTGCACACCGTACATAAAAATAAACATATAGATAATAAATGCGGCAATATATCCCACCGCAATACCGAGTTCGGCAGAGCTTGTTTTTTCGCCTTCGGCTGTAAGGGTTTTGGTTTCAATGTTTACGGTAACTTTGGCAGAATCCAAGCGAGCTTTGTCGATACCGAGTTTTTTATAATTTTCTTCCTCCAAGTAGTTTTCCAAATCGGAACTTATTTGTTCTTTTAAACTGAAATCCGGAGCTTTTTCGGAATACAGCACAAAATTATTGCTTAATGTATCTAAAATCGTAAGCAGAGCATCATTTCCGGAATTTGAAAATTCCTCCTTGCGTGCGGCGGCATCTTTTTCCTGCGTAAAAACAAACTTTAAGGTTTCGGTATCTCGGAATGCTTGTGCATATTTTCCGGTATTGTCGTAAACCGTTACCGTTTTTACTTCGTCATTATCAGCCATTGCCAGCCAAACCGGAGCAATAAATAAAGCTGCCATTAAAATCGGTCCGACAATCGTCATTATAATAAACGATTTCTTTTTTACTCTGGTAAAATATTCTCTTTTTAAAATTAATGCTATATTGTTCATTTTTATGCTTTTT
>CAZCPV010000344.1:0-2034 GCA_964500765.1 uncultured Draconibacterium sp. | reverse complement strand
TATTTCCGCCGAGCAACTCCATCGTATAACCGACAATTTTATTTACTTTTTTATTATCCGAAAAAGAGCCGTGATTCGCATCATGCATGGTTGCCATTCCGATACCTCCAGCGGCAAAACCCATAATCGCAGCCAAAATCCACATCTGATATACATTAAGTATATTGCTCATTATCAGCACATAAGAACCTAAATAGATAGCTGTGAGAATAAGTGATTTTACAATTATCCGATTTCCTCCGGATTTTGAAAGATTTTTATTTTTAAAGAAATCATTAACACGTTGCTTCAATGTGTCTGCAAATTCTTTTTGTATTTCGTTATTAAATTTTATTGAAACGCTCATTTTCTTAAAATAGATATTAATAATTAAATACAAAGATATGCCGGTATAATATAATTGTCAAATATTTTAATATAAAAGTTATCATTATAATGTTTTTACAGCGGTGAATAATGCGGGTTAAGTTCTTATAACCCCTGTTTTATAATCTTCGGAAACCGGGTTATGTGAAGCGGCTTCAATACCTTTTGAAATAATACTTCTTGTTTCAAGCGGGTCGATTACGGCATCAACCCACAGTCGGCTTGCCGCATAAATCGGGCTTGTTTGTTTGTCGTATCGTTCTTTTATTTCTTTCAAAAGTTTTTCTTCGGCTTCTTTTGTAATAGTTTCACCTTTTGCTTTTAAGGAAGCAACCTGTATTTGGAGCAATGTTTTTGCGGCACTTGCTCCGCTCATTACGGCAATTTTTGCCGAAGGCCAGGCAACAATCAGTCGCGGGTCGTATGCCTTGCCGTTCATGGCATAATTACCGGCTCCGTATGAATTCCCGATTACAACCGAAAATTTCGGAACAACCGAATTTGCAACAGCATTAACCATTTTCGCACCGTCTTTTATTATTCCGCCTTGTTCCGATCGGCTGCCCACCATAAATCCCGTTACATCGTGAAAAAATACAATCGGTAATTTTTTTTGATTGCAGTTCATAACAAAATGTGCCGCTTTATCTGCCGAATCGGAATAAATAACACCGCCGAACTGCATTTCGCCTTTTGCCGTTTTTTGTATGGTGCGTTGATTGGCGACAATACCTACGGGCCAACCGTCAATGCGGGCATAGCCGCAAACAATTGTTTTTCCGTATGCGGGCTTATATTCCGTAAATTCCGAATTATCAACAATGCGTTCTATTATTTCTCGTATTTCATAGGGCTTTTCGCGTGTTACGGGTAAAATGCCGTATATCTCTTCGGGATTTTTTTTCGGAAGAACGGTTTTTTTTCTGTCTAAACAGCATTTTTTTTCGTGAACACAAGTTTTATCAATCAAATTGCGAATTAAATCGAGTGCTTCTTTATCTGTTTCAACTTTATAATCCAAAATCCCTGAAATTTCTGTTTGGGTTGTTGCTCCGCCGAGTGTCTCATTATCAATTTCTTCGCCTATGGCAGATTTTACCAAATACGAACCGGCAAGAAAAATGGAACCGGTTTTATTTACGATTATTGCTTCATCCGACATAATGGGCAAGTAGGCACCGCCTGCAACGCAACTTCCCATAATTGCCGCAATTTGCACGATTCCCGCAGCCGACATTTTTGCATTATTTCTGAAAATCCGTCCGAAATGTTCCTTGTCCGGAAAAATTTCATCTTGCATAGGCAGAAAAACACCGGCACTGTCCACCAGATATATAATGGGAATGTGATTTTCCATAGCAATTTCCTGTGCCCGCAAATTTTTCTTTGCCGTAATCGGAAACCATGCTCCGGCTTTTACCGTAGCATCATTGGCAACAATTACGCACAAACGTTTTTCAATATAACCGAGAACAACAACAACACCTCCGGAAGGACAACCTCCGTATTCCTCATACATTCCTTCACCGGCAAAGCCCCCGATTTCAAAGATACTGCTGCCTTTATCAACCAGATAATCAATACGTTCTCTTGCTGTCATCTTTCCTTTGGCATGAAGTTTTTCAATCTTTTTCTTACCGCCGCCGAGGTAAATTTTTTCAAGTTTGT
>CAZCPV010000343.1:0-2034 GCA_964500765.1 uncultured Draconibacterium sp. | reverse complement strand
GTTAATCGTTATTCATTATTCGATATTCAAAAACGTGATTTCAGAATATTGATTAACGAATGTTGATTTCAGAAGTAAGCAATTCAAAAATCGTTAATCAATATTCGATATTCAATACGAAATGTTCAATATCAAAATGTTTATCTGAATAAATGAATACTGCCTTTTGAGGATGTTGTTACGACATTTTCTTTCGGCGGTTTTTTCTTTTTGCCGCCGCGGTCTCCTTTGTAGGTAATTCCGTCTTTTCCTTTTGCGTAAATTACGTAGTAATAAATTCCGGGCGAACAAGTAATGCCGAGAAAATTTTTCCCGTCCCAGCCGGTATTTATTGCTTCGTCTTGGTTTTCCGTTTCCCAAACTTTTTCTCCCCAGCGGTTGTATATTGTTATATGAAATTCCTGCATTCCTTTTAAACTCTCTTCCGAAAATTTCCATATATCATTAATGCCGTCCCCGTTCGGTGTAAAAACGTTCGGAATATTTTCCAATTTTGACGGTTCTACCGAAACCTCAATTGTAAGTGTGTCATAATCAATACATCCCGAATTGTCCGCAACTTTTAAAACGGCATTATAAGTTCCTTTTTCAAGATATTTATGACTTACGGTGTCTTCTTCAAGATAGAGTTCCGAAGGGCTTTTATCACCGAAATCCCATTCTTTTTCCGTTGCCCAACTTGTTGTATTTTCAAATTTTACGTCTAATTTTGCTTCGCCGTTTTGAGGTGTTGCCGTTGCCGTTGCCTCTTCAACAGTAAGGATAATAACGGTATCTTGCGGGCATCCGAAGTTATTTATAACATGAAATTTGTAGCCGTTCGGTCCGTACACATCCGGTGCGGCGGAAGAATTTCCGATAATGGTATCATTTGCTTGGGAAATAGCTGTTCCTTCAGCATTTTCTCCTTCCCAATAGGTTCCGTAAATTATATTGTTAATTTCTTTATATTGAAGCAATGTATCTTTAAAAGTCCACTTTTCGGGTCTGCTGTTTTCCTTAAAAATAATTGTCCAGTTAAACACAAATCCGTTATCGGTATTTTGATTGTCGGTAATATCGAGTGTCCAATTTCCGTTCATCGGGCAACCGGCAAGATTGTCAAAACTTTCTTCGGGCAGATAAACCGCAGCGGGTATAGGGCTTAATGTTGTGCTGTTTATAATTCCGGAAAGGGAACTGTTACTCCAATAATATTGATACGGCGTGCCGGCTTCCGAACTTGCTTCATCGTCAATCGGTTCACCGAGATAGGCATGGTTTGCGGCGTCAAAATTTTTTAATATCACCGAACTGCCGTTTTCGCAAGTAAGTTTTATTTGCAAATTTCCCATATCGGAATGTTCCAAATTTATGCCTATTGAATCAATATCTCCGATATTGTATGTCGTACCTTCCGGAAATTCGTCAAAAGTTATACTTGAATTATACGGTTTTATATCGGAAACTTCAATTGCAGGGTCTTCTTTTACTTCGTAAATTATGGTATCTTTCCATTCCTCCGGGTACGCTTTTCCGATTAATGCACCCGAACTGCCTTTGCAAATGCCGGTTACGTCTTCGGGTAAACCTACTTTTGTTTGTGAATAATTCGGAGCAACGGCAATTTTAAGCGGTAATATTTTAAATCCTTCCTGCAAACTTGCATCAACGACTTTTAACTTTATTCTGTATCCTCCGCCGTCGGTAAATTGGTGTGTTACAGAGTCTTTATCTGTTCCTTGCGTTGTTGTACCGTCGTCAAAATCCCAATAATACTCGGCATTTGTTACGGGACTTCCGCCGTCGGTTACCGTTGCTTTGAACATAATTACCGAATCGCGGCATCCGCTTAATGTGTCGCCGTCAACGGGATATAAGGGGACAAGATTGCTTGTGATACTGATGTTTAATTGCGAAAAAGCAATACTCGGAACGATAAAAAGAAAAAACAATAAGATTTTTTTCACCTGTTATAATTTTATGCAAAAATAATAAATCCTGCGAAACAAAAAATATATGTTTCTAAACTGAAATTAATTGAAAATATTTTGT
>CAZCPV010000342.1:0-2049 GCA_964500765.1 uncultured Draconibacterium sp. | reverse complement strand
TTGGTAGTGCTGTTAAGAGTAGTTTTGGTTGGGGAATGGTTGGGAGGAATACAATATTTTTAATATTAAGTTTATTTATAACAACAAAAGCCTGGTGCAGGGCGGAGTAAATAACAAAAAAACAAAACCAGGAGGAAATAGGGTTAATAAACAGTTAAAAAAAGCAATGTACGGTTTAATTTTCATCATATTCTTTGGTTTTATCTTTGCATTGCAAGGAAATTTGATTGCGGAAAAAGCACATTGTACAGCTACCTTAAAATGTTCTGCAGGGGCAACGGTTAGTTGTACTGGATATAAAAGATGTGTTGTGTATTCAAATTATGTTTCATGTGATGATGATGTAACTGCAGAATGTATGTAAATTAATTTAACGGAGAAGGCCTTCTCTTTTATCAACTTTTAAAATTAAAATAGAATTGGTTACTAATATGAAATATTTCCAAATATTAATGCTATTTCTAAGCACCGTATTTTTAAATGGATGTTTTAATAAGCGAAACGAATTAATAGAATTAAAAACAATTAAAAAAGTACAAATATTAAGTGATTCCACTTTTTACGGAGATTCTGAATGTTTATTATTTGCTGATAACAAAATAATAGTAGCGGAGGACAGCAGGGTATTATTATTAGATAATGATTTGAAGTTATTGAAAGTCATTGGTCGTCCCGGGAAAGGACCTGGCGAGTTTTCCAAAGTATATTTTTGTGTAACTTATAAAGATACACTTTATGCAATAAGTGAAATGTCACTTGTCATGAATGTCTTTTTGCTTAATGGGAAGTTTGTCAGAACATTTAGTGTACCGGCGGGTGCCCGTGGTAGAATTGCTATTGACCAATCAGGAAGATTTTATTTACCAACGATTAATGCCGCTAATCCGATTATATGTTTTGATAACACAGGGAAAGTTATAGACACATTTGGAGAATTTTATGAAGATGGAAAAAAAGGTAGATTAAAAACTCATTTGGATTTACATACCTATAATGAATACTTAATTGCTTTTAACAGGAATGAGTTGATTATACAATTTTTTAATCTAAAAAACCGGAAAAAGATAAAAGAGTATTATATTAAAATCAGCCTGCATGATTTTCAAAACGAATTAAAACATAAAGAAAAAAGAAATAGAAATAGTACTTCTTCGTCTGTCCTGGTTTCTTCGGATTCTTTTATTGATAAAAATGATATTTATTTTACTATTGTAGAAAGAACAGATGAAAACGAACCATATATTAATAAAATTGTATGGTTTAATTTAATGGGAAAAGACAAAGTCAAATATTTTTCAATTAATGAAGATATATATGATCGTTGGATAAGTTCATTTTGTGTTAATAATAAAATCTTTATTATAAGTGATGCGGGTTCAAGTAGTCTATTAAAGTGTACTTATGAATAAAAGTTATGTAAAAATTTTTAGAATTTTATTGATAACAATAATAACCGGGTTAGTTTTATATTCCGCATTTATTCATAAAAAGAATAATGATAAAGAAATATATTATAGGAAATACAATAAATATGTGAAAAAATTAATTGGGCAAAAAATTAGTTTAACAGAATTTATGAAAACAACGGAGATTGACCGTGGTGTAATTATTGTCCTATATTATAAATATGATTGCTCAAATTGTATTATGGAGTGTTTCAGACAGCTAAATGAATTATCAAAAATCAAATTACAAAAATGTGTTTTTACTGATTCAGATTATAACAATGATACTAAATTATATGGAATAGATAAAACTACAAATGTAATAATTTATAATGATAAAAATAAAAATATTAAAAAGATGTTTAAGAATGTAAATATCCCGGTAATTATTTTTATGTATGAAAATGAAATAAAAAGTATTATTTTCCCAACCACTTTCTTACCTGAAGAGCAAAAAAATAACTTTTGGAAAAGTATAAATTTTTATAATACTATGATAAAATAAAATTCAAAATCATCCCATTTATACTTGACAAACATAAAGAAAAATACTTAAATTGCAACTGAAACAATATAAACCTATAAGAAGTTATTTTAAATAGTC
>CAZCPV010000341.1:0-2075 GCA_964500765.1 uncultured Draconibacterium sp. | reverse complement strand
AATAATCTTTACGAAATTTCAGGTCTTTTGTTTCAACTTACTAAATATTGTTTATTATATTTAATTTTTATATGTCAGAATTCTTATTTTTTTGTTTAATTTGTATTCGTTAATTCATAAAAAACTAAATTATATATCATGAAAAAATTCAATTTATTACTAATTCTGACACTAATTTTAAGTATGACAGTGATGAACAGTTGCGATGAAGCAAATCAACAAACAGTTACGAAGGCAAAAAAAATTGCTTTGGAAGATTTTTTTAAAAATCCCGAAAAAACATCCTATAAAATTTCACCGGACGGAAGCTATTATTCTTATATGGCTCCTTACGAAAAAAGAATGAATGTTTTTATTCGAAAAAGAGGACAAGACAGTGTAATTCAATTAACAAAAGAAACAGACAGAAATATTGCCGGTTATTTTTGGCCGAATAATGAGCAAATTTTGTATTTAAAAGATAACGGAGGAGATGAAAATTATAAGATTTATTTGGTAAATATAAACGGAGGAGAACCAAAATGTTTAACGGATTTTAACGGAGTGAGGTCAATGATTATTGATGATTTGCCTGACAAGCCCGATGAAGTAATTATTTCTATGAATAAAAGAAACCCGCAAGTTTTTGACCCTTACCGATTAAATTTAAAAACCGGGAGTTTGGAATTATTGGCCGAAAATCCCGGAAATATACAAGGTTGGTTATTTGACCATAAGGGCAAATTGCGTGCAGCTACGGCGATAGTTGACGGTATAAATACTTCTTTGTTATACAGGGAAACGGAAAAAGACCCGTGGAAAACAATTTTAACAACTAATTTCAAAGAAAGTTTCAGTCCGCAATTTTTTACTTTTGACAATAAAAATTTAATAGGTTCTTCAAATATCGGAAGAGACAAAAGTGCAATTGTGAAATTTAATCTTGAAACCGGAAAAGAAGACAGTGTTTTGTATGAAAATCCTGATTATGATGTAAACGGTGTTTCATATTCTCAAAAACGAAAAGTTTTGACTTCTGCCTCTTATACATCTTGGAAAAGAGAACGTCATTTTTTTGATAAAGAAGCCGAAGCTATTTATAAATTTTTGGAAGATACATTAAAAGGTTACGAAATTGCAATTACCGGAGAAAATAAAGATGAAACTATTTTTATTGTAAGAACTTACAGCGATAAGTCGCTCGGTGCCTATTATATTTATGATAAAAATGCAGCTACAATTGAGAAAATAACCGATGTCAGTCCTTGGTTGGATGAAAATGAAATGGCAAATCAATTGCCGATTGAATATAAATCAAGAGACGGATTGACCATTCACGGCTATTTAACTTTACCGAAGGGCTTAACGATTGAAACAGCTGAAAATCTTCCCGTTGTGATAAATCCGCACGGCGGACCTTGGGCAAGAGACAGTTGGGGTTTTAATCCCGAGTTGCAATTTTTGGCAAACAGGGGCTTTGCCGTATTACAAATGAATTTCAGGGGGTCAACCGGCTACGGAAGAAAATTTTGGGAAATGTCTTTTAAAAAATGGGGACAGGAAATGCAGAACGATGTTACCGACGGAACAAAATGGTTAATTGAAAAAGGCATTGCAAATCCGAATAAAATTGCTGTTTACGGCGGAAGCTACGGCGGATATGCAACTTTACAGGCACTTGTAAGAGAACCCGATTTATATGCTGCCGGCGTTGATTATGTGGGTGTTTCAAACCTTTTTACATTTATGAATACAATACCGCCTTATTGGAAACCGATGCTTGATATGATGTACGAAATGGTCGGAAATCCTAAAAATCCGGAAGACAGTATTATGATGCGAGAAAATTCTCCCGTTTATAATGTTGATAAGATAAAAGCTCCTTTATTTATTGCACAAGGGAAAAATGATCCGAGAGTAAATAAAGACGAATCCGACCAAATGGTTAAAGCCATGAAAGAAAGAGGTTTGGAAGTTGAATATATGGTGAAAGATAATGAAGGGCACGGTTTCAGAAATGAAGAAAACAGGTTCGATTTTTACAGAGCAATGGAAGCATTTCTTGAAAAACATCTTATGAAATCGGATTGGTAAAA
>CAZCPV010000340.1:0-2083 GCA_964500765.1 uncultured Draconibacterium sp. | reverse complement strand
ATTATTAATCCGGCAATTTCTGAATTATCAGACTTCCCAAGTTGTAAAAACTCGGCAAGACGGTTTGGTATATCTTTAAGTTTTCTTGCAGTTTGTAATATTTGTTGTGTTGTATTTAGTTTTACTAATAAATGAAAATGATTTCCGAGCAAACAATAGGCATAAGTTGTTAAATAATCAGACAAATAAGTATCGTATTTTTTTAAGAAATAGTCGTAATTATTTTTGGTATAAAATATTTTTATTCTGTTGTTTCCTCTGTTTAGGATATGATAGAAATTATCGGGTATCAGCGGTTTGAAATAATGTGTTGACATAATATCTTTTTTAGACTTTCCAAGTCATTAAGACTTGGAAAGTTTTATTATTTTTCAATAAAAATTCGATATTCCCAAGGTTTTAAATTATATGTTTCTTGCGGTTTAATTTTTACTTCTTTTCCCGAAAAAAAATCAATATATGTTCTTTCAAAATCTTTTTCAATAAATTTGAATTTTGCATTTTTATCAGATAAATTCATTATTACCAAAACCGTATTTTCCCCTTTTTTTCTTTTAAATGTTAAAATTTGTTCCGGATTTGACGTGTTGATAAAATATGCCGGGCTTCCGGCTTTGCCGTTCCAAAGTGCCGGATTTTCATTTTTAAGTTGAATTAATTTTGTGTAAAAATCCTGCATTGTAAGATTACTCCAATCAATTGTATCTTTATCGAAAAAGCGAAGTCGTTTGTTTAATTTTGCTTCCTGACCGCTGTATATCAACGGCATACCCGGAGCAACAAACGTTAGTACGGCAAATGTTTTATAACTGTGCGGCATTCTTTCAAAAACGGTTCCGTTCCACGAGTTTTCATCGTGATTTGAGGTAAATGCCATTCTGTAAACTTTTTGCGGGTAGGTTTTCGGGTCATTTTCAAAATATTTTCGTAAACTGTCGGCATTATGTTTGTGTTTTGCAATTTCATTCATTATGTGATGAAAATTCCAAGCATAATTCATGTCAAATGCTTCTTTCATAAGGTCGGGTTGTTCGGCTTCGGCAAGCATAAAAACAGGTTTTACTTTGTTGAGTTCAACTCTTGCACTGTCCCAAAAATCAGTCGGAACCATCATGGCAACATCGCAACGAAAACCGTCAATATCAAAATTTTGAAGCCAATATTTCATTGAATTTACCATTTCGTTACGCATATTTTTATTGTCGTAATTCAAATCGGCAACATCTGTCCAATCGGGAACCGGTGAAATAATTTTTCCGCTTATGCTGTCGTGCGTGTACCAATCGGGATGCTCGGTAATCCACGGGTTATCCCAACCGGTATGGTTTGCAACCCAATCCAGAATTATCAACATACTGTCTTTATGTGCAGTATTTATAAGGTGATGTAAATCGTCTTTTGTTCCGAATTCAGGATTTACTTTTACGTAATTTGCAACGGCATAATAACTTCCCAAAGTACCTTTTCTGTTTTTGTCTGAAATAGGAAAAATCGGCATCAACCAGAGAATATCAACACCCATCTTTTTTAAACGAGGGATATGTTTTTCAAATGCTTTTAAAGTTCCTTCGGGGGTATATTGCCTGATGTTTACTTCGTAAATATTTGATTTTTTTGTCCTGTCGGGGAATTTATAAATGCTTAATTTTAAGCTGTCTTGCTTGCTGTTATTTTTTGTTTTTTCTGTTTGGCTGTTGCATGAACTGAAAATTATTGCAAGAACCGAGATGTATAATATCGATTTTTTCATAATTGTTTTTTTCTGATTTTTAACTTTTTCCGGTTTAAAATTAATTGTAAATTATTTCAAAAAAATTTCCTTCAAGTGAAATTTCTATTTTATTTTTTTTTGTTGTGAAACTTGTATTAAAAAGTGCTTTTAAATTTGTTTTGTCTGTTTTTATATTGAATGTTTTGTTTTTCTTGCCGGAATTAATAATGACATAAACCGTTTTGTCAAAATAATTTCTTGAAAAAACAAAACTGTTTTCACCTGTTTCAATAATTTGCAAATCTCCGAACAGCAGCGGCATTGAACTTTTACGAAAGTGCAGTAATGTTTTTGTACGATTTTTTAATTCCT
>CAZCPV010000339.1:0-2087 GCA_964500765.1 uncultured Draconibacterium sp. | reverse complement strand
TTAACAATATACAACACCCTTACCCGCAAAAAAGAAAAATTTGAACCGATAAACCCGCCCTTTGTCGGAATGTATGTTTGCGGACCGACGGTTTACGGCGATGCACATCTCGGGCATGCACGCCCGGCAATTACTTTCGATTTACTTTTCAGATATTTAAAACAACTCGGATACAAAGTAAGATATGTCAGAAATATTACGGACGTTGGGCATTTGGTAAACGATGCCGACGAAGGCGAAGACAAAATAGCAAAGAAAGCAAAACTCGACCGAGCGGAGCCGATGGAAATTGTTCAAAAATACACGAACAGTTTTCATAAGAACATGGAACAACTCAACACTTTACCGCCGAGTATCGAACCGCACGCTTCGGCTCATATCATCGAACAAGCCCAAATGGCAAAAAAAATTCTTGAAAACGGTTTTGCATACGAAGTAAACGGGTCGGTGTATTTTGATGTTGAAAAGTATAATATTAAAAATAATTACGGAAAACTTTCCGGAAGGAAATTGGAAGATTTGAAGGCAAACACACGCGAACTTGCCGGACAAAGCGAAAAGAAAAACCCGTTCGATTTTGCTCTGTGGAAAAAAGCCGAGCCCGAACATATTATGCGTTGGCCCTCCGAATGGAGCGACGGTTTCCCCGGTTGGCATCTCGAATGCTCGGTTATGAGTACCAAATACCTCGGCGATAAATTCGACATTCACGGCGGCGGACTCGACCTGCAATTTCCGCATCACGAATGCGAAATAGCACAATCAAAAGCCGCAACCGGCGAAGATGCCGTAAAATATTGGATGCACAACAACCTAATTACCATCGAAGGGCAAAAAATGAGCAAATCGCTCGGTAATTTCATCACACTTGACGAAATGTTTTCCGGAAACAACGATTTACTCGAACAGGCATACAGCCCAATGGTTGTACGGTTTTTTATTTTGCAGGCACATTATCGCAGTACGCTCGACTTTTCAAACAAAGCACTGCAAGCATCCGAAAAAGGACTGCAACGCTTATTAAAAGGTATCGAAACCTTAAATAAAATCAAAGCATCGGCAGAAACTTCCGTTGACCTTAATTCGCTGAAAGAAAAAAGTTTCAATGCACTTAACGACGATTTGAATACGCCCGTTTTAATTGCCCACCTTTTTGACGGCATAAAACTTATAAACCAAATTCATTCCGGAGACGAAACCGTT
This sequence comes from uncultured Draconibacterium sp., assembly GCA_964500765.1. Taxonomy (GTDB): domain Bacteria; phylum Bacteroidota; class Bacteroidia; order Bacteroidales; family JAADGE01; genus JAADGE01. The sequence goes on along the minus strand of CAZCPV010000339.1, from coordinate 884 downwards.
AATGAAACAGATTTAAAAGACCTGAAACTGTTTTATAAACAAATGGTTTTTGATATTTTGGGTTTGAAAGAAGAAAAAAATAATAAAAAAACAGATACAAAATTTGAAGAAACCGTAAATCTTTTATTAAATATTCGGCTTGAAGCCAAAAAAAATAAAGATTTTGCAACATCAGACAAAATTCGGGATGAGTTAACCAAAATCGGTATTATCGTTAAGGATAAAAAAGACGGTTTTGAATGGGAAATTAAGTAAGCCGAAAAATATATGTTTTTTATTCTTTCAAAAATATTTTCATACTTGTTATCGCCGCTTTTGTGGATAATTATATTATTATTTTTCGCTTATTTTTCTAAAAACAGAAAAAAACAAAAAAAACATCTTATCGTTGCCGTTATTTTATTACTGTTTTTTTCCGACGGAATTATTTATCATTTTGCAAAAAACAGTATTGCCGAAAAACCGATAAAATACAGCGATTTACAAAACACATACGATTACGGAATTGTTTTGGGCGGATTTTCCGGTTTTGATGAAAATACCAACCGGCTTGTATTTCACAAAGAAACAAACAGAATAATGCAAGCCCTGAGTTTATACAAACAAAAAAAAATAAAAAAAATATTTATAAGCGGCGGATACGGAAATCTGTTCGGAAAAAAATACAAAGAAGCCGATTACGTTAAAAAATTTTTAATTCAAACAGGAATAAAACCGGAAGACATTCTTACGGAAAACAAATCAAGAAATACTTTTGAAAATGCAAAATACACAGCACAAATTTTAAAACCCGAAAATCCGAAATGTTTACTTATAACATCATCACTACATATGTTTCGGGCAAAAAAATGTTTTAAAAAAACCGGATTAAACATTGATATATT
>CAZCPV010000338.1:0-2105 GCA_964500765.1 uncultured Draconibacterium sp. | reverse complement strand
TATAAGTATGGTTTTGGGGTTCATACCTTGAATTATGCCCAAATATATCGAAAAAAATTTTTTTTCTAAACTCATCGTAAATACGGAAGCGCCTGGCGGCTCAAAGTCAAACGGATATAAACACATCACCCGTTTTTTTCGAGCACATACAAATACTCGCGGGTTTTTCTTGCTTTATGCGCTCTGTTTTCATCCGTATCGGATTTAAATCGCTGATAATTAATTGACAACAAGTCGAATTTGCCGTATTTTTTCATTATTTTCCCTATATCTTCCGATGTCATTAAACCTTCATTATTATAACTGAGAAAGATGTAACGGAACCGCGCCCGCCGAAGCACATCATCCAAAGCATCTTTCACGGTGGACTTGCTGCAATAAAGGGATTTTTTGTAATCCCTTAACCCCGTTTTTCCTTTTGGAGTAAAAGCATCATACAATGCAATGGTGTTCAAGAGATGATAATTGGCCCCGTATTGGCGCGTATTGTACGGCGGATCCAAATACAGAATATCCCCTTCGATTTTGCCTATCAATTCATTGCCGTCTTCATTAAATGCGATATGTTTCCCGTCGTTAATCGAAAATTCGGCCGGCTCGATAATCAATGGCTTTTGAGCGGATTTTTTCAGGTGCTTCAGAAATGCCCCGTAAACCGAGGCCGTATTGGCTATCTTATCGGCACTTTCCAACAAACTGGCCAGCAGAAAATAATACAACTCTTCACCGATATCCCCGTTTCTTTTCCAAATATCGATTTGTTGTCTTGCCGCATCGATTTTTTTTCCGTTTTCATCCGAAAAATACTGCCTTCCGCTTCCGCCGCCCAGACAATAATGACGGTATATAAATCCTTCCTTGCCGGACAAGTTGTTCAGCCGTTCGATATAACTTTCTTTTCCCGGAATAGGGCGATGGTTTTCTATGTAATTCTTAATCAAAACATAGCTGTAGTATTCAAAATCATTGGCAATGACCCCTTTGACCTCATTCTTGAATAAGCGCCCTACGATGCCCGTTCCCGCAAATAAATCACAAAAAATTTTACCCGATAAATCCTTCCCTACAACCGAATAAATACCGGATTTGATAAACGGGGAGAGTTTATATTTTGAACCTATATAATTCATAATCAACAACTTAACGCATTAAACCCGATTTACATTTATCTAATCCGATTTTACAACCCAAATAATATCCGAATAAATCATTTCATTGCCGAAATATAGTTCGGATAAACGATTTGTGTCAAACTTTGCCATATATTCTTCAATATAATGCCGAAGCAGTAACAATTCCGCTTTTAAGGTCCAGTGCTTCCCCCGACCGTCATATAAAACAACAAATAACCTGTTTTTGAAATGCCGGCGTCCTTCCGCACTTTGGTTGGCATACAACCACCGTATCAAAACATCTTTATTCTGCCGGGCAAAAGCCAAAGAACCTTTGAACCCTCTCGGGAAAACAGATGTTTTATGATCAAAGGGTATGCCGTTCAAGTAAAAATCAACGGACTTATCATAAGGATTCCGGGTTGGAATAACCGCCGGATGTTCCGCAAAAATTTCTTGCACCGCCATAGCCGACCAAAAATTATACCATCTGTTCATCGCATAGTTTCGTAATTCGGGACTGAAATGCGCCGTTTTTTTTAGCAAATCTTCGAAAGTGCGTGTCCGGTAAATAAAATTCGTCATCTCGTCCCACTTGTCAGATTGCTTTCTGCCCCAGGTGTAAGGATACTCGAGCCTCTTTTTCAATTCCTTTTGTACGTATTTCAAATTCATTTCTTCCAAATATAGCATCTCGGCAAAGTCCGGACAAGGGTTGTTTTTATTAACAAAGTTACCGGATTTTTATTTATCAACGGAATAAGGACGATAACAATTCATAATTAATCATCTTTCCTCATCAAATATCTCAAATTTTCTTGCTCGATTGACAAGCAATCTTATTAATCATTACAAAAAAAATTATATTTGAAAAAAACTAAGACTATGAAAACATTGAAAAATCTTGTTTCGATAATTATAATAGGTTTGATTTTCGGAAGTTGTGCCGTCAGCTACGTACCCAACAGTGTCAATACGCCTCTATTCGATCAA
>CAZCPV010000337.1:0-2145 GCA_964500765.1 uncultured Draconibacterium sp. | reverse complement strand
ATAAATTCGGAAAATTAAATCCCGGAGAAATTGAAATGAAATATTATGAACAGGATTCTGCGGCTTCCGCCGTAATTTTATTTGATAAAGGATATTCTTATTTTGAATATGATAATAATAAAAAAGATTTCAGAATAGTTTTTAAAAGAGACACGAGAATAAAAATTTTGAAAAAAGATGCATACAGCTATGCAGATTTTGAGATACCGTTGTATATCGGTTCTCACGGTGCCGAAGAGCTGGTAACTTCATTAAAAGGGCGAACATTTAATCTTGAAAATGGTAAAACAGTATCTACAAAAGTTAATAAATCCAATATTTTTTATGACAATAAATCAAAGCATTTAAGAATTGCAAAAGTATCATTTCCCGATGTTAAAGAAGGGAGTGTAATTGATATTGAATATACGATTTTTTCTGATTTTATGTTTAATTTGAGAGGTTGGCAATTTCAATATAAAATTCCGGTAATTTACAGTGAATATTCTGTGTTGATACCCGAATATTTTAACTATAATAAAAACCAAAAAGGGTATGATAATGTTGTTTTAAATGAAAAAGATGAAAACAGGGATGAAACTTTTTCGGTAAATTACAGAACCGGTCCCGGACAAGGTGGAAGAATAGAAACCGGAACAATAGAATATAGTTCGCACAGCTCTTTATCTACGTGGACGGCATCAAATATTCCGGCATTTGTTGAAGAACCGTATATTACAACTGCAGAAAATTATATGACGGCTCTGGAATTTGAACTTATGAAAATTGCTTATCCGCAACAGCCGATTATTTATTATACGGTTTCTTGGAACGATGTGAATAAGAAATTATCGGAAAGCAGATATTTCGGGCAACAATTAAAACCCACAAATAAAATAAAATTAAAAGCCGAAGAAATATGCTCCGGAGCCGAAACAAAACTTGCCGAATTACAAGCCATTTATTCTTATATTACAAAAAATATTAAGTGGAACGAATATAACAGTAAATACATCAATAATAAGTTAAATACAGTTTTAGATGAAAAAACAGGTAATTCGGCGGATATTAATATGCTGTTGATAAATATGCTTAAATCACAAAAAATTGCCGTAAATCCGGTAGTTTTAAGTACGCGTTCTAACGGAATGATTTTTCCCGCTCATCCGACATTGTCTTCATTTAATTATGTTATTGCTCAAGTTACGATTGCCGGGAAAAAATATCTGATTGATGCAACAGATAAAAATCTTCCTTTGGGGATGTTACCGAAAAGGTGTTTAAACGGAACCGGCAGAATTGTCGGGACACCTAATTTCGATGAAATAAAAATTGTTCCCGCACAAAAATATAAGGAATCTTTAATATATACTTTAAAAATAAATCCTGATGAAAATTTGAGCGGAACGGTAAATAAAACATATAACGGATATGCTGCTTCTGAGAAACGTGATGATATAAGAAAAACAGGAGAAAAGGAATATATTACAAAATTTATTGAGAATTCGGATGATTCGGAAATAACCGAAGTAAGTTATACAAATTTAAATGAGATTTCGAAACCGGTAAAAGAGAACTATAAAATAACCACTTCGGCTGATGTTACCTTTGCCGGTAATATGATTTATTTGACACCTTTATTAAACGAAAGAATAAAAGAAAATCCGTTTAAACTTGATGAGCGTAAATACCCCGTCGATTATGCATATCCCTATATTGAAAAAAATATTTTTCAATACACAATCCCCGAAGGATATGTCCCGATTGAAAAACCGGAAAATATTGCATTTTCACTTCCGGGAAGAACGGCACAATTTCAATATCAAGTATCAGCAGTAGGAAATGTTATACAAATTATCAGTATTTTCAGAATTAATAATCCGGTATTTCAATACGATTCTTATAAGGCATTAAAGAAATTCTACGATTTGGTTATAAAAAAACAAAATGAAAAAATTGTTTTTAAAAAAAGCTAATCCCGCATTATGAAATTTAACATTATAAAACACCTTTTTATTTCAGTATTCTTATTTCCGGTTATTACTGAATCAAAAGCTCAAATTATTAAATACAGCGTTGATTTAATTGCCGACAGTTTAAAAGAACATGCCGATGCCGTTATTAGATATCAACAAACCGATATAAAGATTAATAATAAAAAAAGTG
>CAZCPV010000336.1:0-2150 GCA_964500765.1 uncultured Draconibacterium sp. | reverse complement strand
AAAAGATAAAAATGAACGAAACTTTTATATAATTGAAACTGCCCAAAACAAATGGTCTGAACGAGAATTGGACAGACAAATAAATTCATCTTTGTTTGAAAGACTTATTTTGAGTCGTAACAAAGGTAAAGTAATAGAAATATCTAAAAAAGGGCAATTAATCGAAACTGAAAAAGATATTCTGAAAGATCCTTTGGTTTTAGAATTTTTGAATATTAAGCAAGATAGTGCATATTCAGAAAATGATTTAGAAACAGCAATAATCGAAAATTTAGGAAAATTTTTATTGGAATTAGGTAAAGGGTTTTCTTTTGTTGCACGTCAACAAAGAATTTCATCAGGAACGGAACATTTTTATATTGATTTAGTTTTTTATAACAGATTGTTAAAGTGTTTTGTCTTAATTGACTTAAAAATAGGAAAACTAAAACATCAAGATATCGGACAAATGCAAATGTATGTAAATTACTATGACAGAGAAATAAAAACAAAAAATGAAAACCCGACAATCGGAATAATACTTTGTAAAGAAAATGACAATTTTATAGTAGAATTCACACTGCCTGAAAATAATAAACAAATTTTTGCAAACGAATATAAATTATATTTACCTGATAAAAAAGAATTAAAAAAATTATTAAAACAATATTTGTAAATAACTGTTTAGTTAAGTATTGCGATTATGCACGTATTTGCCGGAAGGAGAAAATTTGCAGTGAAAAATACAAATTTATTTTGATGTCTTGACAGATTAGAATAATAAAACCTATATTATGAATTATGAGTGTTAAATTAAGATATACTTTTTTACTTTTTTTATTGACTTTCGGTTTAAGCGTAACAGCCCAAAGTTCGTATAAAATTGCTCTTTTAAAATACAACGGCGGCGGCGATTGGTATGCAAACCCGACATCTTTGCCGAATTTAATAAAATTTTGCAATAAAAATTTGCATATGAATATAGGGAAAGAACCGGCAACGGTTGAAGTCGGCAGTCCCGAAATTTTTAATTATCCGTTTTTGCACATGACCGGACACGGAAATGTTATTTTTTCGCCCGAAGAACAAAAAAATCTACGAGCATATCTTCTCGGCGGCGGGTTTTTGCATGCCGACGATAATTACGGAATGGATAAATATATTCGTCGGGAAATAAAAAAATTGTTTCCGAATAAGGAACTTACCGAATTGCCGTTTTCTTTTCCGATTTTTCATCAAAAATATGATTTTCCGAACGGGTTACCTAAAATTCACAAGCACAACGGAAAACGTCCGCAGGCATTCGGAATTTTTGACAACGGCAGGTTAATTTTTCTTTATACCTACGAATGCGATTTGGGCGACGGTTGGGAAGATACGGAAGTGCATCATGATACGGAAGAAAAACATTTGCAGGCACTGAAAATGGGGGCAAATATTTTGCAATATGTGTTTACGCAATAAAATTTCAATTATTTCCGAAAAAAGATGAAATATTAATTGTTAATAAATAAAATTATTCTATTTTTGCACCCTCAAAATTAGGAAACAAATAACATTTACAGAGATGGATTTACTAAAAGTTGCCGAAAGTGCATTTGCAAAAGAAATTGACTTTCCCGAATTCGGTCCGGGTGATACGATAACCGTAAGTTATAAAATTAAGGAAGGTGAAAAAGAAAGAATACAGGATTACAGAGGTATCGTAATTCAAAAAAAAGGTGAAGGAACGACAAAAACGTTTACCGTAAGAAAATCAACCGGCGGTGTGGGCATTGAAAGAATTTTTCCGCTTTATTCTCCTTTAATTGATAAAATTGTTATTAATAAATACGGTAAAGTACGAAGAGCAAGAATTTATTATTTAAGAAAACTTACCGGTAAAAAAGCCAGAATTAAAGAAAAAAGATTTTAATTTTTTTCATTATACAAAACAAAAAAGAGAGTGTCATTTTGAAACTCTCTTTTTTTGTTTGCTCGTTGAGCTTGTCTTTGTTTCCGATTATTGAGCTTGTCATTTCGGTTATTGAGTTTGTCGAAATATCCGGATTTTTTATTGCTGACTTCAACAAGCTCAGTCAACGTACTTTAACAATAGCTTATTCATTAAAGATAATCATCAAAATATCTCGTAACTTTTTTCATCAAATGAACACGGGTTTTTCCTCGCA
>CAZCPV010000335.1:856-2182 GCA_964500765.1 uncultured Draconibacterium sp. | reverse complement strand
CCTGAAAATCGGTAACGGGGAATGTTGCCCCGCTGCCTTTGGTATATACGCTTGCATCGGTTATGGGTTTAAAATCAAATTGAGTTTTGTTGTTGTAACCGTCGGTTACGGATTTTATGAGGTGTTTTTTTTCGTTCTTATGCGGAAAGATAATATTATAGTGACCATTATTAATGTTTTCAGTTAAGATATCAATTTTTCCGTCACCGTTAAAATCCGTATAAGGTATAAAATTATAATTATATGGTCGTAATTTATCAAAGTTTTGTTCTTCTTTTATAAATGTATTTGTATTACTATAAAAAATATTCAAATTTACATAATCAAAACTAAAATTGCTTAAATCCCAGTTATCTATTTTTTCAACAATATCGTCTTTCCCGTCAGCATTAATATCCACACAATAATAATCATATGATTCTGATACGCCATAAGCCAGTTGAGTATTCGGGTCATTTGTGTTTTCAAAAAAATCACAATTTACACTTCCTGTCCACCCAAGACTGTCCCCTCTTGAATAATGAATTTCCCATCCTGCGGATTCAGCCCAAGTTAAGATATCAGATTTACCGTCACCGTTAAAATCTCCCAAATATACTCTATGATCTTTTGTCGGATAACCACCTGAGAATATTGTTTCAAATGAACTGTCATTATATTCAAAAATGTTACAAGCGAAAGGTGCACCATATTCTTGTGAGATAAACATAATATCGGATTTTCCGTTACCATTAAAATTGCCAATTAAAATGTCATTATATCTATAATCTGTATTTATCAAAAAATTATCATTTGAAAACGTTCCGCTTTCACTACCCATTTTAATAATTATTGCAGCACGATCATAAAAGTCGGTTCCTTGTCTGCAAACCAACAGGTCTGATATGCCGTCACCGTTAAAATCTCCGACTTTGTAATCTTTAATCGTATAAGGATTATTTTCGTCAGAATTTAAATTGAAAGAAAAAAGGTGCATATCCTCCCAAATTGTATAAAATCCGTTATCAATAAAAGTTTTAAAGTAAAAACCTACTGTTTGATTATTATTCTCGTCTACTATTGTATAAACTAATAAAATATCTGATCGTCCGTCACCGTTAAAATCTCCGGATAAAAAAGAATTGTAATAGATAGATTGGTCTTTACTGCTTTCGGGTGGTAAATGATATCTCATTCTTTCTGTAAATTGAACTTGTCCGTTATTAACAACCCGGCTATAATACAAAATACATTCACCCGTGGATTTATTAAAATCAAAAACATCTGTTAAGCCGTCACCGTTAAAATCTCCCGGAGTAGTAACTGTTTGTCCAACTTCCGACATTT
>CAZCPV010000335.1:0-846 GCA_964500765.1 uncultured Draconibacterium sp. | reverse complement strand
AAAGTTTGCTGTTTCCCCACCCCACTCAATTTTCGTAGTATTAATTGTTTTATTTCTGTCTTCGTACAATTTAATTTCGGAAAGGCGCGAGAACATATTATAGTTGTATGTAAAAGAATATTTGCGTATTAAGCGGTCGTTGTTATAAATTTTAATATCGGATAATAATACGGTGCTTTTAAATTTACTGCCTGCAACATAAGAAATACTTTTATCGGTTTTTTCGGTATAGAAAAATTTTATTTTGTTATAGGGCTGCATATCGGAATTATGCCCGGTATAGTTTATTTCGAGAGGATAAAATTCGCCGTCTTCTTCTTTATAAGTTATGGTATAATAGTTTCCTTTTGTATCGTAAACTTTATTTAAAAGCCAATACATTACATCGTATTTGCCCGGTGCTTGTATGCGTGAATTTTCGGTATAGGCATATTGCATTTTTATACCGCTTTTTGTTTCGACAAAGAATTTTAAGGGTCCGTTCCCGGATGTTCCGTAAGAAGTAACTTTTGAAAAACTTTCAATTTCTGTATGATATACCGTTCCGTTAGCACCGTAATTGCCTGATGTTGCAATTAATCTTTGTCCGTCAAGTGCAAAGCGGTCGTTGTCGTCGAAATCAACACCGTCAACAAAGCCGTCGTGGTATATGGTTGCGGGGATACGGGTTATAGCGGAAAAACCGCTTATTGTCCAGCCCTTTCCGAGCATACCGTCGCCGGATTGGCTGTTGTAAACGATTGATAAACCGGGCATTATACCGGCGGTACCGGGCGGTAATGCAATTGGGATTTGGTATGTTGCGGCACCCGTCGGGCTAACGTTTACGCTGCCGGGTAAGCTGCC
>CAZCPV010000334.1:0-2186 GCA_964500765.1 uncultured Draconibacterium sp. | reverse complement strand
TAATATTTGTTCAAATTGTCTCCGGCAACATTACCGCCGTTTCCGGTTTTATCTGTATAAAGTCCTTCAATCGGCATACCGTTTTCATCATAAACTTGTTGAAATAAAAAGAAGGTATTGGCAGGATAACCTACTTGATTAATTTGAACCGTATTTCCTACACCGCCGGCTATTCCTCCTACATTATAACCTATAAAAGTTGTATCGTCAACTAAGGTCAGTTTTGTAATTTTATTCACATTATAGGTAAAATTTCCCGAAATTTCCCAAGTCATTTCTTTGTTTGTTACGGGTCTGAATGTTAAATTAGCTTCAACACCTTTATTTTCGAGAGAACCGACGTTTGTAAACAAATGATTTGAAAAGTTGGTACCGGCTGCAATCGGAATATCATTTAATAAATCGTTGGTAGTGCGTTTATAAACATCAACGGAACCGGTTATTTTTTCTTGCATAAAACCAAAATCCAAACCGATATTTTCCGTAACGGTTTCTTCCCATTTAATTGAAGGGTCATAAGCATCCGGTCTTAAGGTAGGATAGAATCTATTTCCGAATTGATAATAGGCACCGGGTTGACTTAATACATAAGTGGGAATATACGGATAGAAACTTCCGATATCTTGTTGTCCCGTTTTACCCCAACCCAATCTCAATTTTAAGTTTGTTACTGCAGAAACATCTTTTAAGAAATTTTCATCATTAATTTTCCATGCAACAGCAAATGACGGGAATAATCCGTATCGGTTTTCGGGGGCAAACCTCGAAGAGCCGTCATAACGAAGCGTTGTCGTAAATAAATATTTGTTTAATAATGTATAATTTAATCTTCCGAAAACAGATGCCAATAAATATTCATTTTTATATGTCGAAGAACCCGCCGTTATGGCACTGTCGGTTGCTTCCCAATCATGTTTAACATAAGTTCCTTCATAATAATGGTGTTCCCAGGAATAACCTGCCGTAAAATCAATCTTATGAACCGTACCGAATTCTTTGTTGTAATTCAAATACATATCTGTTAAACTTGTATATCGCATATTTGAATAATTCTGAACATTTTTTTCGGGTTCACGATAGCTCCATGAAGCTTTCGGGTCGGTATAATTATGTCCTTCGGAATTAAAATAATCGTAAGAACCTTTTATTACGACTTTCAGTTCCGGCATAAAAGGCGTTATATATTCGGCTTTTGCATTTCCGAAATAACGTTGTGATTTTGAAGTATTATCCGTAAATTCCAATAAAGCAACCGGATTTTGAACCGCTATATTATTCGGTGCCCCGTTTAATTGGTCAGCATCACTTGCTTCAATCCATGCCGTATAACCTCCGTATTTGGTATTTCCGTTTGTAACCGGTTGTGTAGGGTCAAATGCTACCGCTGCACCTATGGCTCCGGTATTTGAAAAATTATTATCCGTAAAAGCTCCTCTGCCGTTTAAATAAAGTTTTAAACTATTATTAAAAAATTCCGGTGTCAGTGTTAAATCAACCGTAGAACGTTTCATTTGAGAATATTTTAATAAACCGTTTTGATCGGTATAACCAAGCGACAATCTGTAAGGAAGGATTTTATAAGAGCCGGACAAACTGATATTTTGGTCATGAGAAATTGCATTTTGATATATTTCTTTTTGCCAATCGGTATTTGCATCTCCCATTTTAGTTAATGCCGCATCGGAAACAATACCTTCATCAACTTTTTCTTGCAACAATGTTCGATATTCATTACCGTTCAAAACATCTAAATATTTAACGGGAACACCTATTGAAACATTTCCGTTGTAAGTAATTTTCACGGCTCCTATATGTCCTTTTTTAGTTGTAATAATTATTACACCGTTAGAAGCTCTCGAACCGTAAATAGCCGTAGCCGAAGCATCTTTCAATACCGTAAACGATTCGATATCGTTCGGGTTTATCGTAGATAAGGGATCAGCCATTCCGCCGATTCCGCTGTTATCAATCGGAATACCGTCAATAACGATTAAAGGATCATTGTTTGCGTTCAAAGAAGAACCGCCCCTGATACGAATCGTTGAGCCGCCGCCGGGCTGACCGCCGGAAGACGTAATAACAACACCGGAAACTTTACCGGTCAATAAATCTTGGGGAGACGTAATGTTCCCTTTGTTAAAATCATCGGAAGATACGGATTGTACGGAACCCGTTGCATCTTCTTT
>CAZCPV010000333.1:0-2234 GCA_964500765.1 uncultured Draconibacterium sp. | reverse complement strand
CCGCCGATAAACTTTTTTGCGACGGCTCTCACAAGAAAGTAAATTTTAAAGCGGATTGAAATAACAAAGAGTTTTTTTTAAGATAAAAACTTTTTATTTATATTAGGGCAAATATCATCAATCAAAATTGACGATTTTTTTTATAGGTAAAAATATCTGTAACAATAAAAAATTTGTAAATGGTATTAAAACTTATATCCAAGTAAAGGAAAATTAAATGAATAATAATTTAATCGCTTCTAAAAGTATAGAAATAAACGCTGAACCTTTTAAAGTTTGGGACGTATTAACCAATCCTAAAAAGATAAAGATTTTTCTTTACGGAACAGAAACAATAACAGATTGGAAAGTTGGTAGTCCAATAGTTTTTCAGGGAGAATACAAAGGGCAAAAGTATAAAGACAAGGGAAATGTATTGGAAAATATTAAGAACAAAATTTTAAAATATAATTATTGGAGCAATTTCTCGGGGCTTGAAGACAAACCCGAAAATTACTCAATTGTAAATTATAATATTGAAAAACTAAGTGAAACCAAAACAAAGTTTACTTGGACTCAAACAGGCTTTGCAAATGAAGATGGAAAGTGCCATACTGAACAAGGTTTAGAGGCAATGCTTAAACAAATAAAGAATATAACAGAAGAATAAAAATACTACCCGTCAGAAAAGTTAAAATATGTAGAAGATTTGTTTTTTTAAAACATTACAAGACTGTAATTGTGTCTGTTAAAAAAATATATTTATTTTTCAGCAGTTAAAAAATACTTACTCATTATATCCATAATTTTTGTTTCTTGTTTATCAGCTTCTTCCCAGTAAATATAAGATTCTGCGGTTGTTACAATAATCATATTTAACGAAGGAACACACATTATAAATTGACCACCATGACCAATAGCTGTAAAAACGTTTAAGTTATTTATTTTACCAACCCACCAAAACAATCCATATCCGATGTTTTTTAAAACTCCCCAATCTCCTAAATTGCCGGTATTATATTTAATAGAACGTTTAACCCAGCCCTTGTTTATAATTTGTTTTCCGTTTAACATTCCGTTGTTCATGTACAACAAACCGAAAGCAGCCATGTTTCTTGAAGTAAAATACATATTGTTTCCTCCAAAATAAATTCCTTGAGGGTCTTTTTCCCATTTCTCCAAAGAAATACCCATGGGTGAAATAAGATTTTCTTCAACAAACTCTTTTGAAGAAACACCGGTTGCATTTGTCAATACCGCGGAAAGAAGATGTGCGCCTAAGGTAGAGTAAGAAAATTTAGTGCCTGGTGTGTATTTTAACCCTAACTCAAAAATTGTTTTGATCCAATTCTTACTTTGGAAAGCATTAAAATAAACGTTTCTATCATTGTTAATTCCTCCCTTCATTTGTAATAAATTTAAAATTGTAATATCGTTATATCTATTGTCGATAATATAAGATTTATAATTCGATAGATATTTCATAATTTTATCATCTACGTTTAATATAGATTTTTCAACAGCAATTCCATATGCTGCCGATAAGAAACTTTTTGAAACAGAACGGACTATTTGGCTTGAATTTTTAGAGTAACCATTAAAATATTTTTCGGCAACAATTTTTTTGTCTTTTATTATTAAAACACTGTTTATATATCCTTGTTGTTCTGCTACTTTAAGACCAGTATTAATTTTATTGGAATCAAGATTAATTTCTTCCGGAGAAACGGTTTTCCATTTAAAATTTTTTGATATTGGTAATTCAGGCTCTGTAGAGCAATGCTGAAAGGAAGTAATCGCTAAGATAAAAAAAGGAAGTAATAAAAATTTCATTTTTCTCATTTTGTCTTCATGTTGTTTTTGATAGTGATTAATGAAAGATAGATATTTTATAAATATAAAATCAATGCAGTTATTTAGTAGTAAAAAAGAATATAAAATTTTTTAATTAAAACTTGGTTGTTTAATTAAACAAATTATTGAACGATCTCATTATTTAAAAATATTTTTGTAGAATATTAAAAATTATGAAACACCTTGAAGACCATTTGAAGCAATTCAAAAAATAGAAACTATGTGTAATAATAAATATGGAAATACGATTCAATTACTTAGTTTAAGCTAATTTCACATATTAAAATTAAAAGCTATTTTGTTGTTACTTTGTAACATCGTTATTGAGACCACACTCATTAAGAGTTAAGAAAAAGCCAAACAAAACTTGTATGTACAAACATATTTTTGTATGTTTGTGG
>CAZCPV010000332.1:0-2259 GCA_964500765.1 uncultured Draconibacterium sp. | reverse complement strand
ACATTTCCGAAGAATTAAAAGCAAAAAATAAACCGTTCAGAACTTTATTCTTATGGAAGAAAAAATAAATAAAAAAATAACAGTTTGCTTTTTTTCGCCGGCATCGCACTCGTTTTTTCTCCCGGAATCAACTGTTGCACACGGCGGTGCCGAATTGCAAATGTATCTTTGGGCAAAATCACTTGCAAATTATCCCGAATTTGAAGTTTCGTTTTTAATTGAAAAAAATAAGCAAAAAAAAATAAATCCGGTTGAAAACATCAAATTAATCGGAACAATTCGACTGAAACGACAAGAGAATATAATCACAAAATTATTTAAAAGCGTAAAATTATTTTTTCAACTCATTACGATTAATCAAGATATTATAATAAGCACAAATGCAAACGCATTAACAGGCATTATTGCTTTATACACAAAAATTTTCAAGAAAAAGTTTATTTACAGGACATCAAGTTTAATTGATGTTAACAAAAATTACATTGATAAAAACGGCGTTTCCGGAAAATTATACAAATTCGGCTTACTGAATGCTTCAAAAGTGATAACGCAAAATGCAGAACATCGGATTTTGTTGAAAAAAAATCATAATATTAACGCTTTTGTCCTTAAAAACAGTTTTGAAATAATACCGAAAAATTTACCCGAAAAAAAACATATTCTTTGGGTAAGTCGTTTTGCAGAAATGAAAAATCCGTATTTATTTCTTGATTTGGCAAAGCAAATTTCCGAACAAAAATTTGTAATGATTTGTCCTTATACCGTTTCTGTAAAAAAGAATTGGGAGGATTTGAAAAAACAAACCGAAAATATTTCAAATCTAAAATTTATCGAAAAAGTCCCGTTTAATAAAATTCAGAAATATTTTAATGAAGCAATATTATTTGTAAACACTTCTGACTTTGAAGGATTTCCGAATACATTTTTGCAGGCGGCACAGGCAAAAACACTGATTGTTTCGCTAAATGTAAACCCCGATAATTTTTTGAATGAATACAATTGCGGTGTGTTTTGCAAGAATAATTTTAATTTGTTAATACAAGAAACAAAAAATTTACTTAAAAAAACTGACGAACAAATACAAAAAGGCGAAAATGCCTACCTTTATTTAAAAGAAAATCACGATATTAACAAAATAGGCAAACAATTGAAAGAGATTATTTCTAAACTTTTAAATTAAATTTATGAAATTTCTGATTATCGCACCACGCTTTCATACCAATTTATATTATCGTGCAAAAGCACTGCAAGATGCAGGACATAATGTAAGAATTATAACTTTGTACAGAGGAAAATCGGAATTTTATGACGAATTTAAACCAATGGTTCTAAAACTTTCAAAATTCTCAAATTTGCTTTTAAAAACAGTTTCTTTTTTCAAAAAAGGAAAATTAAAATCAAGTTTTGAAATGAGATTTCAAACTCCAAACAAAGAGTTTGAAAAAATAATCAGAGTTTACGAACCTGATGCAATACTTTTAAAAGCATATCAAAACGCCCTTGCAATTAAAACTTTACGAACTGCAAAAAAATACAAAGTAAAAATTTTAATGCTTACGCAAACACCTTTTACACACATTAAAGGTTCAAAATTTCTTTTTAAATTAAATATAAAACTTTTCAAATTTTTAAAAGTGCACGCATACATAACACCCATAAAATCTAATTATATTGCTTTTAAAAATTTCGGAATAAAAAATGTTTTTTATTTGCCCTTTGTTTACCCTTCAACCATTAAAAAAATAAAAAAAACAGATGATACTATAAAAATTTTGTCGGTAGGCAAATTTCAAAAACGTAAAGAACAACTTCTTCTAACAGAAATATTTACAAAACTAATAAATGAAGGTTATAATATAAAACTTTGCTTAATCGGTGAAGTCGTAAATACAAAATATATTAAAACTTTGCATTATTTTATTAAAAAAAATAAGTTGTCCGAAAAAATTTGCATAGAAACAAATGTTCCGTATTCGCAAATGACCGGTTTATATAAAAAATACGATTTATTTGTACTCCCGGCTTATAACGAGCCGGCTGCTTATTCGCCTGTTGAAGCATTAGCAAACGGACTTCCCGTAATTTGTTCCGACCAAAACGGGACAAAATGTTATATTGAGGAAGGACAAAACGGATATATTTTCAAAGCAAAAAATGAAGACGATTTATACGAAAAAATAAAATTATGTATTTCCGATAAAGAAAAATTGAACAAAATGAAAGAAAATGCTTTACTTTCGGCAAAAGAAAATCATAATC
>CAZCPV010000331.1:0-2266 GCA_964500765.1 uncultured Draconibacterium sp. | reverse complement strand
CTAGTACAAATAATGAAAATAATTTATGGACATTTGTTGTCGGAAGTAAAAACAGAGACTCAAAAGGTTTTATTGAAATAAACGGAACTTGGTCAAACGATTAAATTATAAAAACGATTTGTCCGGAGAAGTAGATTTTTTCGGACAAATCTAAAAATCATTCTTTATGAAATATTTAAAACAGTTTGTTTTTTTATTGTTTATCAGTTTATTACCGATAAAAATATTGTTTGCACAAATAAGTTCCGGTATTAGATTGAATTATAATTGGTCTTATATAGGAAAAAATATAGATATGTCATTTCAAAAAAGTTTTAAGAATAATACTGTTTATGCAGGTTTTAAATATTACCTGAATATTCCTTTTAAAGACAATCAAAATAATGTTACAAAGAACAGATATTATTCGGCAACATTTATTGAACATTTTGGATTAACAGCCGGATACGAGTATCGGATTAATATCAAAAATTCTGACTTAACGCCTTTTATTTTTTATAATTTTCAATTTTCTGATAACAGAATATATGATTATAATATTATAATGCCTTTTAATTTTTATAACGGAAAGATGCTATACAAAAAATATCCGGATATTTATACAAATCCTATGCCTGTTATTGATAATAATATAGGAATAGGATTAAAATTTAAATTGTATAAAAGAATATATGTAAGTGCAAGAGCAGGCATCGGTATCGGATTATTTTATTTTGATTCTTCTTCTCCGTATTCATGGGGGCAATCACATTGGGATTGGGAGCTTACGACTTTTTTCAATATAGGATTAATATATTATTTTAAATAAATGAAATTTTCATCTGCCGATTTATAAACAGGGAAACTTTAGTTAAATTAAAAAAATTGTAATTATATATATTTGTGTTATCAAAATGAAAATAGTTTGAATTATAAGGGGAATAGACCGGTTTTTTAAAACTATAATTATCCTGTAAGTTCACTTTAATTTATAATTTTTACATATAAGTAATTTGTGATGAAAAAATCTTTTATTTTTATTATGCTGTTTACTCCTTCTGTACTGTTTTCACAAAATAATTCTTTCTTTTTTGATTATAATTGGGATCATATCGGTGATAATACGGAACTTGGTTTTCAAAAAAAAATTAATAATCATTTTATTTCAGGAGGTCTGTTGTACTTTTTAAATTTCACCTATGATAAAAATAATCATTGGTCATTTAAAAGACAATATTATGCTTCCGATTTTAAAGAACATCTCGGTTTAGATTTTACTTATAAATATTTTTTCCGTATAAATAACTCGGATATAGAACCATATGCTTTTTACAGCATACATTTGTTTAAAAACAGAATTAAATATGACGGAATCCTTATACCATACGGAAGAATCAATAACAAACCTTTATATTACGAATTTAACGCCTTATATAAACCTTCATTTTCTATGCAAAACACAATTGGTCTCGGAGTTAAATTTCCGATTTATAAGAATATTGATTTATTTGCACAAGCAGGTGTGGGTTTTGTCCGTTTAAAATATATGAATAATATTTTTGACCCGTCGGTTAGTTTTACTGTCGGTGCCGTTTACAACCAAATAAAAAAACAATGGAAAAAATAATTTTGATTTTTACGATAATTATCTCAAGTACAAATTTATTTGCACAAGAACCGGAACACAACATTTCCGTTTACGGGCAACAATCGTTTATCGGAGGCAGTTTAGAATTTGATTACGGTTTTGCAACCGGAAAAAATAACCGGTTATATGCCGGTATCCGATACCGCTCTTTTGATGTAATGCGTGTTACCGATAATAAAGGATATATGTTTAAAGACCGATTTAATCCTGCAAAAAAATACCAAAATTTCGGATTAATATTCGGAGACGAATACACTTTCAATATTCCTTATTCAAAACTTAAACCTTTTCTTTTTTATAATACGCAACTTGTATATATGAGTATTCATAACGAATTTTTAGATTTTTTCGGATATACCGAAGACGGTTATAAAGTGTATATTGTTAATATTTCCGATGCAAAACCGATGTTTGTATGTGAAAATAATTTCGGTTTGGGAGGAAAAGTAAAATTATATAAAAATTTAGATTTTGCTTTCAGAATAGGTATGGGACTTGCAATCATAAACTTAACGGATAAGAATTACAGAGTTTCGGCAGGTGTTTATACAAAATTTTCAAATATGGGCAGTTTGGGTTTATCATATCATTTCGGCAAAAAACAAAAATAAACCTTCAATTTTCCATTCAACTTATAGT
>CAZCPV010000330.1:0-2314 GCA_964500765.1 uncultured Draconibacterium sp. | reverse complement strand
AATATAAAGTTTATGTGCCGGATATGCGAAATCACGGTAATTCGCCGCATTCCGAGAGTCATACATACCAAGCAATGAGCAGGGATTTATTTGAGTTTATCGAAGATAAAAATATAGAAAAAGCAATATTTATCGGGCATTCGATGGGCGGGAAAACCGTTTTGCAATTTGCCGAGAATTTTCCCGAAAGGGTAAAAAAAATGATTATTGAAGATATTTCACCGGCAAAGTATACTCCTTCAAATGAGTTTTTTAAAAGTGCATTAAACCACAAATTACTTTTGGAAAATTTAAAAACCGTAAACCTGAATACGTTTAAAAACCGGACGGAATTAACCGCATTTGTAAATAAAAAATTCAAAAACCCTTTTCTTATTCAACTGATTTTAAAAAATATAAAAAAAGAAAAAACCGGTTTTGCATGGAAAATAAATATAGAGGCATTTTATAAAAATTTATCGGAAATGAGACGGGAAATAAAACTTTCCGAAAATGTAAAAACCATTGAAACACTTTTTATTTTCGGGGGTAACTCGCCGTATTTCAGAGAAAAAGATAAAGAATATATCAAAACATTTTTGCCGAAATCGGAAATTAAAATTATTCCCGGAGCCGGGCATTTAATTCATATCGAAAAAGAGAAAGAGTTTATATCCGAAATCGAAGCTTTTATAAAGATGTGAATTATTTACGTATTTTTTTTAATTTAGGGCTTCTGAAAAAGTTATGTTTAAAAAAATTGCAATATTATTCTTCTTTACTTTCCTTTGTTTTTCTTCGTTTTCGAGAAAAAACGATATTGATTCATTAATCAACATTCTTAACACAAGCGAGAAGTATGAGCAAAAAACCGATTTGATTTACCAAATATCCGATTATTATTATAAAAAAAACGAATTTACAAAAGCACAGAAATATTTACAAGAAGGTATTCTGCTTTCAAAAAAAAATAATGACACGAAAAATGAACTTCGATTTTCGGATTTAAACGCAAGAAGTTATTTATATCTGTCGGAATACGATAAAAGTTTAGAAGAATTTAGAAAATTACTGAAAATTGCCGAAAATACCGATAATGAAAAATACATCGGCTTGGCATACACCGGATATTTAAAAAACTATTGGAGACTCGGGAATTATGAAAAAGCAATTTTTTATGCCGATAAAGCGGTTAAAATATTTGATAAAACAGAAGACATTTATAATAAAAATGCAGTTTTGTTAAATTGTGCAAACATATACATTGATATAAAAGACTATAAATCAGCGGAAAAAACTTTTGACTTAATATTAAACGACAGTAAAAATTTTAATGACACCTTATTAATTGCAAGCATTTATGAAAAAAAAGGCGTAATAAGCTTTTTCAAATCAATGTATCCGCTTGCCCGAAAATATTATTCGGAAGCTCACAGACTGTATATTTTAAAAGGCGATTCCTTATCCGCTGCAATTCAAACAGGAAACACAGGCGAAACTTATGAAAAAGAAGGAAAATATGCAAAAGCACTGCAATTGTACAAATATGCCGCAAAAATTGAAGAAAAATACAACTATTATTCGGGCTTAATATTTTTGTATGAAGCACTCGGAAGAACATACGGTAAAACAGGAAAATACAATAAAATCGCTTTTTACTACAAAAAAGCATTATCTTTAATTGAAAAAACCGGAGAAAAAAGAGAACTTCCGAATATTTACGGAATGTTACATACTTTATATGCAAAAACCGGAAACTATAAAAAAGCTTATGAATTTTCGCTGAAATTAAATGCAATAAAAGATTCCTTGACAGGAGAAAATGTTCAAAACCAACTGAATACAATAAAAATAAAATACGAAACCGAAAAAACCGAAAAAGAAAACGAAATATTAAGAATAAAAGAAACAGCCCAAAAGAAACAAAACAGAAGACAGTTTTTTATCATAATCTTCATTTCCGGGTTTCTTATTTTTGTCATTATTTTTTCTGTTTTGTTATTCCGTCTTTACCGAAAGAATAAAAAAATAAGACAAATTCTTTCCGTCAAAAACGATGAACTTTCTGAAGCATATTCCGAGATAAAACATAGTATCGATTATGCCGGAAAAATACAATTAGCCATGCTTTCGACATATACCGAAATTTTAAAATCATATCCCGAATTTATAATTCTTTATAAACCGGTCAGCACATTAAGCGGTGATTTTTATTGGTCGAAAATAATAAAAGACACAATTTACACAGTTGCCGCCGACAGCACCGGACACGGAATTCCGGGTGCGTTATTAAGTATTACGGGGATGTCTTTTTTAAATGAAATTGTTACCGAAG
>CAZCPV010000329.1:0-2315 GCA_964500765.1 uncultured Draconibacterium sp. | reverse complement strand
CGAGCAATAAGCCGCCTGAAAAATCTTTTTGGGCAAAGGTTTTTGAGGATAAAAAGACTAAAAATATTAAAATGTATTTTTTCATGTGATTATTTTTAAGTATTTATTTTGCCGCATGGAACATCCACAGAATATATAAGTTTACGCTTAATTTATCAACTTAAATAATCATTCTCCTGTGTGTTATTATTAATCATGGATGTTTCATTTGTTGTTAAATTTATATCGGTTATTTACAATTTTCACAATATGTTTTTTTTATGAATTCATTTTCCAATAATTGAAAAGAAATCCCTCCGGAACTGATAGACGAGAATAGTTTACAAAATCGATTTTTATTCATGTTTACAGCATTTAACATTATTGTTTTATATTCATATCTTTTTGTTTGTTTTGTATCTGCTATGGTTAAATTCAGATAATAAAAAAGCAAGTCTTCATTTGCATCAATTTTTTTCACTTTTGGTTTTAAAATTTTTATTGCCCAATCGTATTTTGCAAAACTGACGAGATATTGGGCGATGCTTAGTATGTCTTCATCGCTGTTATCCAAATATTTGTATCTTGTATAAATGTATTTTAAAGATTTATCTTTGTTTTTATAATCATTGTTCACCATGTAATATTCGCACATGATAATATTATAGTTTACAAGCATTCTGTTTATTAATTTCTGATTTATACCGAATTTTTTAAGATTTATAATTTCGAGTTTAAATTTTTTCGGATCAATAAGTTCTTTTCCCAGTATCCAAATTCTGAATTTTAAAGCACAAATATTGTATTTAATATGACCGTCGTTCGGAAATATATCTTGTAATCGCAAAAATTCGGAATATGTTGAATACAAATCTGCTTCGTCAATCATGTATTTTAATGCCGTTTGATTGTTCAGAAGTAAAGAATATTCGGTTTTCTCAGGAATTTCGATGCTTTTTAAAATACTTGAAGGCAATTTATTATCAATTATTTTTGAAAAGACGGATTTTTGAATTTTAACAGCTTCTTCAATATTTTTATCAGATACGGCCTTTTCAAATTCTTTGAGAATTTGTTTCGGTGTTGAAATTGTTATGTTTTTCTTTTTTTCCAAGTCAATTATTAAAACAGCTTTTCTGTGTTTACTGAGATACGGTTCTAATTGAAGGAGCAGTTTCTTATCTTTTAATTTTTCTTTTATTTCCGGTTCCGATAATTTTGTCAGGTATTTGAAAGGAGAGTTTGAAATATCGTCAAAAAATTCAATCCAATTTTCGGAAGCAATTATTTTTTGATTTATTTTCGGTGTTTGAAAATTTTGGAGTGCAGCAACAATATTTTCGGCTCTTTTTTCCTGAAGTTCGATATTATGTTTTTTGCTTCCTTCAACAGAAGAAAATGCCCTTATTTCAATATTTATAATATCATAATCCGTGAGCATTAAACTGTCATAAAGCGGTTTTATATCTTTTTGTAAAAAAACGGTTTTATTTTTTTCAAAAGGGATAATAAATTTTAATCGTTTGTTTAACAGTATTGTTTTTTTGCTTGTTTTATCTGTTGTGTCAACTTTAGATTTATATGTTATTGTATCGGTATATAATCCCATATCAAGTAAATCCCATCGGTATCTTTTTACGTCCAAAAACGTATTGTAATGACATAAGTATTTGTTATGCAGGAGAATAAGGTTAAATTCAATTTCTTTATTCTTTAAACTTACGGGGACTTTACCCACTTTAATAATAAGCTCTTTGTATTGTGACGGCAATGTATTTTTTTTTAAATCTTTTAAATATACCGGAGGCAGTAATTTCCCTCTTGATGCCCAAGAATGTTTAAATTTATTCTTTCCTCCGCAGATATATTGGTCTTTTGAAACAATATCCACAGCTATTCCGTCTCCGCTTTTTTTAAAAAGTTCATCAAACCACGTTTTATCAGACATAACAAAATAAATATTTCCGAGTATATCGCTTTGAAGACCTAATTGAACTTCTTTGGGCATTTTATTTAAAGTTTCAAGACATTTATCACATTTTTTGTAATAATTATTTTGCGGATTTTTAATGTCAAAGGTATTTTGACCGATAACAGCATTGCTTAAAAAAAGGAACAGTAAAAAATTGGTGAGTTTCATGTGTTTTAAAGGGTTGAAATTTTAAAAAAAGATACGAATTTGAGATATAAAATTTTACAAATTTTCCGGTTAATCATTCTTTTGGGTTTTAAAAATATTTAGCACGGGTGTTTCATGTGTTTATTTTCTTAAAATAAATTTCAAATTTAATCAATTAAATCCTGAATAACAACAGCCGCACAAAACATTCCGAAAA
>CAZCPV010000328.1:0-2327 GCA_964500765.1 uncultured Draconibacterium sp. | reverse complement strand
TCGTTAATAAATTGAATTAAACTTTGTTTTCCGTCTAATTTGAGTTTTTTCTTCAATCGATAACGGGCATTTTTAACACTTTCCGGAGAAATATTTAATACGGAAGCTGTTTCTTTTAAAGACATATTTAATTTTGTTAATGCACAAAGGCGATAGTCATTTCCGGTTAAATTCGGATTAATCTCTTTCAATTTATCAAAAAACGATTCGTTAATTTGCTCAAAATACATTTTGAATAAATCCCAATCTTTATCAACATTCAAACCTGCTTCTAATTGCTTTTTTACCGAATGCAGTTGCTCCTTGCCTTCGGTATTTAATTTTTTTGAATGCTCGGATATTTTTTCCGTAAGTTCCTGCAAAAGTTTATTCTTCTGCATCATATTTAATGCATGACCGGCAAGTTGCTTGGTTTTAAATTCTATTTCATTTTTCAATCTTTTTTCTTCAATTTCCTTTTGTTCAAGTTTGGCATTTATAAGTTCTTTTTCTTTTTTATGTAAAATAATTTTTTGTCTTTGAATTTCTGCATCTTTTTTACGTTTGGTTTGAATTCTTACAATAATTAAAATGAAAATAATAATTAAAGAAAATATCCCGAAAATCAATAATCTGTTATTGGCTTTATCTATTAATTCTTTGTCTTTCAATTGCATTATCTCGGCTTCTTGTTGAAACGATTCATATTCCGCCTGATATTGTGCAAGTTTATTTCGAAAACTTTCGTTTGATATTGAATCTTTTACCGCATTATACTTCTTATAATAAAACAGTGATTCTTTATATTTGTTTAAAGCATATAAATTTTCGGAATACGTTTTATAGGTCTTTTCAAGCATTAATCCGAATTTAATTTCTTTGGCCGGCAAAATGCAAGAGTCTAAATATAAGTTACTTAAATAGTATTCTTTAAGGTTTCCGTATGAAACTCCGGCAATATTATAAGCAATTGACAAATCTTCCCGTGTTCCGTATTTTTTGGAAATAGTTATACTTTTTGTTAAATAATATTTCACACTGTCCTTTTGTCCTTTTTGAGAATAAATTAATGAAAAATCATTATACACATTTGAGAGCATAACGGGGTAATTTAATTTTTGATATTCTTTTAAAGAAAACCGCAAATTTTTTATGGCAGAGTCATATTCCTTTTTTTCGATATAAACGGCGGCAATATTTTTGTATGAAGCGGCAATTCCCATAATATTCTCTGATTTTAATGCGGCATTCAAAGCATTTTTATAATGTAATAAAGCAATATCAAATTTGTTTATGCCGTAATAAATATTTCCTGCAGCTAATTCCGATTTTCCCGTTCCCGCCGTATAGTCTATTTTTTTTGAAATATCATTTGCTTTTTCGAGCATATACAAAGCCGAATCTCTTTCCGATAAAATATCGTGTGTATAAGCTTTATCAATCAATATATCAGCCGTTAAAACAGAATCTTTTACCGATGAAGCAAATTTTAAAGATTTTTTAAAAGCTTCTAAAGATTTAACAAACTCACTTTTATTATAAAGAATATTTCCCAACGCTCGATATGCTTCGGCAGAAAATAAATTATTCTTTAAACCGGCTGCCTTTTCAATACTTTTTCTCATATAAAATTCGGCAGAATCTAACCGGTTATTCGTATAATAAATTTCTCCGGTCAAAAAAAACAATTTTATTATACTGTCAGAAATCAAATGGTTTGTTTCGGCAATCTCAATACCTTTCTTTAAATATTTCAGAGCCGATTCGGTACTGTCGGTCTGATATTTTTTTGCATACTCTAAATAAGCATTAATTCTTTCGTTATCATCCGTATTTTCGGGTTTTTTATCAGCTGAATTTTGAGCTTGTAACACAAGGGATAGCAAAGAAAGAACAGTAAAAATAATGAGTTTTTTCATTTTTTTGATTTTTTTTGCCCGTAAATATATAAAAAAAATAAAGAATAGAATTTTTTTATTGATGACCTTTTGATGACCTCAATTTCTTTTTTTTCTGAATATAAATAAGTTTTTTTGTAATAAAAAAATGATTCTCGCCATTAAAAAGGAAAATACTGTTTTTATTTCTTCCGATGAAATATTGAAAAACGGAATTATAGAAATTGATGATGGGTACGGGAAAACCGTTTATAAAAAAACATTTTTAAACACTGATTTTGAAACAATAGAAATTAAAAAAGAAAAATTTACTCTTCGTATAAAAAGTAACCTAAAACTTATATACCAAAAAACATTTACAAACTAAAACTAAAGACACATGAAAAATCTATTTTATTTCGTAATTTTAATGCTTATCTTGATAAACTTTCAAGCACAAGCACAAGTAGG
>CAZCPV010000327.1:0-2370 GCA_964500765.1 uncultured Draconibacterium sp. | reverse complement strand
TCAACGGTAATTCTTGATTTAAAGAGTTTTGCAGGAATTATATTTAAACTTCCGAGTTGCGGTATTTCAAGTTCTGTCTTATATAAATTTTTAGTATTCAACAAAATACTTATTTCGGCTTTCCCGGGAATACGGTATATTATACCTTTGTTTTTTTCTTGTAATTCCGGCTTACTTATTTGCGGTTTTAGGTCGTAAAGATTTAAAACCACCGGCGTATCCGTTGTATCTTTTGTTATTCCCTTTTTCTCCGAAAAATAAAATAATATATTCGATTTATTACCGGATTTATTGTCGGGGATAAATTCAAATTGGTAGTTTTTTTTAATTTTTATTTCCCTGCCGGTAAATAAACTCATATAATTTCGTTCGAGTTCCGATAATTTGCTCAACATTTGTTTCAATGCTTCGCCGTCAGGAAAATTATTGCCGTCATTTTCGCCTGTTAGTAACGCATATTTGTCATCGCGTAAATTAAAAATAATTTCTGCAATTTCTTTGGCTTGCTTTGCCTTGCTTTTATAAACTTCTTTTTTCCGTATAACCGGAATTTTTATCATTACCGAATCTTTCAAAACTTCTTTATAAATTGTATCGTAACGCACTTCTCTTACGGAATGAAGCGAAATATCTGCATAATCCGAAATGTCGGTTTTCGTATTTTGATTTTGAATTTTATTTTGTTCGGTATTAACTTTCCCTGCCTGAATATCGCTTAAGTTTATCCCCGAAATAAAATTTCCCTTACTCAAATTCAGTAATAACGGATTGATATTTTTAGGTGAAATAATTCGATATATTTGTGAAGAATCGATTACGGGTATGGTTTTTACGGAGATATCCGAAATATAAAATTTTGTACTGTTACGCAAAACGGCATTTTTTGTGTTAAAATACAGATGCGTATAATCGGCAAAAATTCCTTTTTCTTTAATTTCTTTTGTAATTTCAGCCGTTATAATCAATTTTGATTTCGGTAATACATAAATTATTCCGTTCTCCGTATTATCTTCAAACTTGTTTTTTTGAGTATAAAATGATGTTTTGCAGGATGTAAGCAAAACAATAAAGATTACGGCAGAAAATTTTACAATTTCAGAGGTTTTCATGGTGTTTTGAATTGATAAATATTATTCGAAAATCGGGTAATTATAAAACGTTAGCTGTTATTTATTTATCGGATAATCTTCCGGATTATTTTTATAATTTTCCGGATCGGCAATATGTTTTCCTTTTTCTATATTTTTTTTATATTCTTCACTTTCTCGTTTTTCAACATCGGCTTCATTTACGTCATGCCCGTTTTTGTAGGTTATGGTATCTTTTTCGCCGTGTTCGCCGTAAAAAGTCCATACACCGTCTTTTAAATCATTCTTATACTGACCTTTAACTTCAAGTTTCCCGTTTTTATAATACCTGAGCATCGGACCTTCCATTTTTCCGTTTACGATTCTTGCTTTTAAAAAGGGTTTTCCGTTTTTGTAATATTTCAGCCATAAACCTGTTTGAACCCCGTTTTTAAATTCTTTTTTATCATATATCTGCCCGTTATCCCAAAAAATAATTTGATTTCCGTTTAAACTGTCATTTATGTAGTTTTCTTCTTTAACTTTTATATTATTCTGATAATAAAGCCATTTCCCGTTTTTTTTCTTTCCGACATAGCTTCCTTCGGAAATTAAATTTTCTTTTTCATCGTAAAATTTCGCATCTGCCGTATCGCCCTTTTCATTATAAACCAACACAGCAGCCGTTTTTCCGTTTTCGTGATAGCGTTTCATCTTGCCTACCGGTTTATCGTCTTTAAAAAAAACTTCATAAGCCGTTTTTCCGTTGGCATACACTTTCATCCATTTACCTTGTTTTAAGCCGTTTGCATCTGTTTGATTAATTTTTCCTTCTTCGGTTAATCGTACAATTTCGGCATCCGGACGCGATTCCTCTTCTTTAAAAATCTCATGATATTGCTTTAAAGTATCATTATATATTTTTGCCAAATATTCAAAATACGGCTTGCTTAATTTTTTATTTGCATCGTAATAATTTGCGGCATAATTCTTCAGCAAAATATGCAAACTGTCAAGTTCGGGTTTAAATTTCTCGTCATAAACTTCATGATTTTTCTTTTTCATGCCTTTATAAACATATTTTCCCGCCGATTTTACCGAAAAATTATCTTTAAGTGTTTTATATTCCTGAAAATAAGACATTCCTATAAAGTAATACGGTGCCGCAATTTCTCTGTTTTCCGAAATATAATCTTTTGCTTTGGCAATACATTTTTCGTATTTTCCTTTTTTATAATAATTTTCAATTTTTGAAAGTTTCTTATCTTGTGAAAAAATTAAAATTGCGGGAAGTAAAAATAAA
>CAZCPV010000326.1:0-2371 GCA_964500765.1 uncultured Draconibacterium sp. | reverse complement strand
AATACATTTAATAAAAGACAATAACATCCTTTATTCTTCGTTTTGAAGAAAAAATATTATGCAAAAGATTATACATAGTATCGTTTTGTTGTTTATAATAACAACGGTCAGTTGTCAAAATAATAAAAATATAAATTCAAAATCAACTGATAATAAACAAGATAAAAGAACAATGAATTATAATAAACTGACAAAAGAAGAACAAAATGTTATATTGAATAAAGGAACGGAAAGACCGTTTACCGGAAAATATAATGATTTTTTCGAGGAAGGAACATACAATTGTAAACGTTGCGGTGCAGAGCTTTATAAATCCGATACAAAGTTTGACGGACATTGCGGTTGGCCTTCTTTTGACGAAGAAATTAAAGGTGCCGTAAAACGTATTCCCGATGCCGACGGTATGCGTACCGAAATTGTTTGTGCAAATTGCGGTGCACATCTCGGACATGTATTTCTCGGTGAAGGATTTACCGACAAGAATACACGACATTGTGTAAATTCAATTTCACTTTCGTTTACTCCCTTAAAAGATTTAACAGCAAAATTTAATACATCAGAAAACAGTACAGATACAGCAATTTTTGCTTCCGGTTGCTTCTGGGGAACCGAATATTGGATGCAAAAACAAAAAGGTGTTATTTCAACCGAAGTCGGATATATAGGCGGAAACACGGAAAATCCCACTTACGAGCAGGTTTGTTCGCATACTGCCGGACATGCCGAAGCCGTAAAAGTAGTTTTTAATCCGAAAATTGTTTCTTATGAAGAATTGTGTAAATTATTTTTTGAAACACACGATCCTACGCAAATAAACAGGCAAGGACCCGATATCGGCGACCAATATCGCTCGGAAATTTTTTATACTTCCGAAAAACAAAAAAAAACAGCCGAGAAACTGATAAAAGAACTTGAAAACAAAGGGTTGAAAATTGCTACAAAAGTTACAAAAGCCGGAAAATTTTGGGAAGCCGAAGATTATCATCAAGATTATTACAAAAATAAAGGTACAAAACCGTATTGCCATTTCTTTACCAAACGATTTTAGGATAGTTTTTTTTAAAAAAAAGTGTAAGTTTGGGGATTGTAATCGCCAAATATACGTATATTTTTCGATTACAATCCTTAGATTAATATAAAAATTCTTATTTTGATAATATAAAATTATGATTTTACTAAAAAATGCAACTTATATTGATTGGAAAACGCTTGAATTTAAACAAACAGATATTTTTGTCGAAGAAGGAATAAACGGAAAAATTACATTTCAAAATCCGCAGGATCTCAATCCGGAAATAATAGATTGCACCGGCAAAATCGTTACAAAATCATTTGCCGTAGGGCATCATCACGTATATTCTGCTTTGGCAAGAGGAATGGGTGCTCCGAAAAAAAATCCCGAAAATTTTTATGAAATCCTGAAATACATTTGGTGGACTTTGGATAAAGCTTTGGACAAAGATATGATTGAAGCAAGTGCCTTATCAACGGCAATTGCCTGTGCAAAAGCCGGTTCCACATTTGTAGTCGACCATCACGCTTCGCCGAATTTTATTAACGGTTCGTTAGAAATAATTGCAAATGCTTTTGAAAAAGTCGGAATATCGCATCTGTTATGTTACGAAATTACCGACAGAGACGGAATTGAAAAAGCAGAACAAGGACTTGCCGAAACCGAAGATTATCTAAATAAAAATCAGGCACTTATCGGTTTGCATGCCTCTTTTACCGTAGGTAACAACACAATGAAAAAAGCAGCCGATTTAATGCACAAATACAACTCTGGTTTTCATATTCACGTTGCCGAAGACCGCTACGACCAAGACCATTCACTTATAAATTACGGAAAACGGGTAATCGAACGATTGGCGGATTATGATGTCCTGAATTTTTCAAAAACCATACTCGGGCATTGCCTTCATCTTTCCGAAAATGAAAAAAACACTGTTCGAAATTCCAAAGCGTGGCTTGTGCAAAATGTTGAAAGTAACCTAAATAACAATGTCGGCTATTTCAACGGTAACGGACTCGGCGAAAAAATAATGCTCGGAACCGACGGTATGCACAGCGATATGCTGCGTTCTGCACAGCAAGCATTTTTTGTCGGGCAAGGGTTCGACAATATTGATTTCTCAAAAGCATACAAGCGTTTCAGAAACGTACATCACTATCTTGCAGAAAATAATTTCAGCGGCGACGGTGAAAATAACTTGCTTGTTTTCGATTACAATTCTCCCACACCGATTAATTCCGAAAATTTTCTCGGACATTTTATTTTTGGCTTGAATTCGGCTGATATACAGCATGTTATTTCCGACGGTAAACTTATTGTAAAAAACAAAATTGTTCAAACCGTTAACGAAAAAGAACT
>CAZCPV010000325.1:0-2371 GCA_964500765.1 uncultured Draconibacterium sp. | reverse complement strand
TTTTAAAAATAACGGCAATTTTTTTACTTTATACAACGGGTATTCTTTGTAAAACGGATAAGCCAAATCATAATTCCGGTAAAAATGTTTTAAAAGCCGATTCTTTATTTTCTCTCGGAAAAATATATTCCGATGATTCTTTAAATCAAGAAAAGGCATTAAAGCTGTATGAAAAATCACTTTTTCTGTATAAAAAATACAAAAACCTGCCGAAAATTGCAAAAACGTATCAATACATCGCTTACGCCTACGATTATAAAGAAAATTATGATTCCGTAAAAAAATATCATCAAAAAGCACTGAAAATAAACCTTGATATTGATAATAAAAGAATGGCGGCTGTTTCGGCAAATAATCTCGGAATTGCCCATACCATTACCGGCGATTTGGATTCGGCACATTATTATTACGATAAAGGCATTGAACTTACGAAAATAACAAAAGATACGGCAGAATTTATCGAACTTTATCAAAATAAGGGAATTTGTTTCGATTACGGAGGCGATTTTGAGAATGCCGTTAAATATACCGTTAAGGCATTAAAATACAGCGAGAAGATAAACTACACAAACAGTATTGTTGCATTGAACTTGCATATTGCTCAGTATTACAATAAAATCGGAAATACTGAAAAAACGTATGAATATTTGAATAATGCGGATAAATACTTGAAAAAAGTAAAAAATCCGGAGTTAAAAGCAAGTTTTTACGGTACTTTAGGAGAGTTTTATATGAATAATAAGGAGTATGAAAAAGCTCGTAAATATTTTCTTAAAACTCTTACTGTCAGCAAAAACACCGGTTATAAAAGAGGTGTTGCCGATGCATATAAAAATTTAGCTTCTGTTTTTCGAGTAATAAAACAGTATGAAAATGCCGAATTATACGCTGAATTGTCATTGAAAACCGAAACCAATATTAACAATACCTTCGGTATAATTTCTTCTTTAATTGTTCTTTCCGAAATACAATACGAAAAGGACAAAAGTAAAGAATCGGAAATGTCCCTTATAAAAGCCGAAAAACTATGCAAAGAAAAAAAGATGCTTGAAAAGTTACCGGATGTTTATTATAATTTTTTTAAACTTTATAAACAAAAAGGAGAAAAAGATAAAGCATTGTATTATTGCGAAAAGTATTATATCCTTAAAGATAGTTTGTTGAGTATAAAATTAAAAGAAAAAATAGCAGAAACAGAAGCAAAATACCAATTACAAAAAAAACAACACAGAATTAATATTTTGAAGCAAAAAAATTTAAACCAGAACAAAAAAATCATAATTCAGATACTTATAATATCCTTACTGCTTTTGATAACCGTTTTTATAATTTATATACACATACAATACAAAAAAATAAAAGCCGCCGAAATTGAAAAAATGCAAAATCAGATATTTGAATATCTTACCCAATTAGATAATGTAAATAAAAGAAATCTAAAAAAAACGAGAGCCGAGATTTATAAAAAAATAAAAGAATTTGACCTTACGGAACGAGAAAAAGACGTATTGTTTTTAATTGCCGACGGCTATTCCAATAAAGAAATTGCAGAAAAATTATTTATTTCCTTGAGTACCGTAAAAACGCATACTTCAAACATATTTTATAAATTGGAAGTAAAAAACAGAGTTGAGGCCATTAAAAAAGCCGAATTTTTATCTTGAATTCCAGAAAAAAAACTTGTTTTTCGGTAAAATCATACTAAAGTATGATATGAAAAAATCCCGTTTTCTGTTACTTTGTTCAAAATTAATAACACTATTTTATTAACTTAAAAAAACAAAAGTAACATGAAAACAATCTCAAAAATTAAGTACGCAATTCTTTTAGCGGTAATCGCAATTTTTGTTTCCTGCGAAGGCCCTATGGGACCTGCCGGACCTGCCGGTGCAGACGGAAAAGACGGAAAAGACGGAGTTGACGGAATTAACGGAGTTGACGGACAAGACGGTAATGCAAATGTCATCGCTTCCGACTGGATAAGCCCGACATGGTCAACACATCCTACTTACGGTTCTTTTCAAGTTAATGATGACAGCATTACTTCTGATTTGACAAATACCGGGGCAATACTTTCTTATATAGACTTTAACGGGACAGGAGTCTCTATAAATGCTTTACCTACAAGTCTTCACAGTACTTCGGCAGGAACGGTGTTTTATACTTTTCAAATTCAGCATTTGTCCGGTTATAATTATGGAAGTATAATATGGTGGTACAGTGCTGAAAATAATTATACACCTACTTCAGGAATTAAATTACGATATATATTGATTCCTTCTTCAAATTCATCAGGAAATAAATCGGCAAATCCGAAACAGGAAATTTTATATAGCTTAGACAAAGCCGGTGTGGATGTTAACAATTATTA
>CAZCPV010000324.1:0-2385 GCA_964500765.1 uncultured Draconibacterium sp. | reverse complement strand
AAGTAATAATTGCCCGGAATTTTTATCCGGACAATTATTTATTCGAAAAAAGAAATTTGATTAATCGTCAACTTTCTTTAAATCCATACCGCATTTCGGACATTTGCCCGGTTCATCGTAGGTTTTGTCGCCCTCGCATTTCATAGGACAAGCATACTTATCGGTTTTAACTTCCGAAGTATTTACTTCCGAAGTATTTACTTCCGTTTTTTCTTTTTTTGATGCACTTTCATCGTTATTGCAACTTGTAAAAATTGCTGTTCCGGCAAATAACATTATTGCCGATGCGATAATAATAACTGATTTTTTCATATTAATATATTTAATTGGTTAAAAAATAAACGTTTATTATTGTTTTTTTAGTATTCTGTTTATAAAAGATTTAACTTGCACAGCAGCTCAACTTTGACACATCTTTCCCGAAGGTTATTGCTGCTAATTTAATACCTTCACCCATAGTTAAATAGGGATATAAATTTTCGGCTAAATCCTTAACGGGGATACCGTATTTTATTGCCGTACTCAATTGTTGTATCAGTTCTCCGCCTTCGGGAGCCACAATTCTTGCACCGATTAATTTATCGGTTTCTTTGTTTCGGATTAATTTTATAAAACCGCGCATATCGTTTGCCGCAATTGCCCTCGGAACGTGTTTTAATTCTAATTTTGAAACTTCATAAGGGATACCGGCTTTTTCTGCCCGGACTTCGTCATATCCCGTACCGGCAACTTGCGGATCGGTAAATACAACCCAAGATAAAGAATTGTAACTCAATATTTTACCTTTTATTCCGAAAGCATTTTCAATTGCAGTATTTCCTTCTGCAGCAGCGGTATAAACAAACGCAGGCGTATCGGCAACATCTCCGGCTGCATAAATATGCGGAATATTTGTTTCCGCTTTTTCATTGATTAGTATATGTCCGCTTTCGGAAAGTTTTAAGCCGATTTTTTCCGTTCCCAAATTCTGAGTATTCGGTTTTGTGCCTGTTGCAATCATTATTTTTCCTTTTTCGACAAAATGTGCAATCGTGCCGTCGAGTTGTTTGTAATGAATGATAATTTTTTTGCCTTTTTGTTCAAATTTTTGAACTCTGTAATTCGGAAAAATTTCAATTCCTTCCGCACGCATATATTTCTGCAATTCTTCACTGATATCGGCAGTTTGAGTTCTTAATACCCGGTCGGTAAATTCAATAATACGAACTTTTACACCGAGCCGATTGTATGCCGTTGCAATTTCCAAACCGATATAACCGGCACCGAGAACAGTTAAACTTTCAGGTTTTTCTTCCAAATCAAAAAGGGTTACATTGGTTAAATAATCAATATCTTTTAAACCTTCAATTTTCGGAATATTGGTTGACGAACCGGTTGCAATAAGGAATTTATCCGCCGTAAATTTATCCGCCCCGTCAACAATAATCGTTTTATCATCCATAAATTTTGCGGTGGCTTTAAGCATTGTAAGTTGTTTAAAATCGCTTACAACATCCATATATTTTTTTTGTTGAAGTTCGGCAACCAATTTCTTTTTCTGTTCCGTAATTTTTTTAAAATCAAGGACAACACCCTTCGGTTTTACACCTTCAAAATTTGAGTGTGTCGCATGATAAGCCGTTTCGCCGGCTCGTATCAGGAATTTTGACGGTACACAACCGACATTCACACAGGTTCCTCCGAAATCCAAACCGGCATTTACCATTAAAGTTTTAACACCGAGACTTTCGGCTTTAATTGCTGCCGAAAATGCAGCCGAACCGCCGCCGATTATTATTAAATTGAAATGATTTGAATCACTTGACTTTTTCGAAATTGTATCTTTAACTTTATAATGTGTCCTGTTTATTATTTCTTTAATCGTATTTTCGGAAATTATTTTTGAATTAAAAGAAAATTCACCTTTGTTTTTCGGAAAACTAATTGCTTTTTTAATAATTCCGTCAATACCCTTAAATTTTTTATCAATACTTTTTGCACAGTCATTGCAAGTCATTCCGGAAATTTCAAATGTTACCGTTTTTATTTCCGGCATTTCATCCGTTACACGGTATGTATCTGTGTCATTGATTATTTTGATTATATCTTGTTCGGTAATTTTTTCCGAATTAAAGTGAAATTCAGCCCTTCCCTTCGGGAAAGAAACTTCTTTTTTAATTATACCTTCTTCATTCTTAAATAACTTTTCGATATGTGTTGCACAAGCATCACAAGTCATTCCTTCTATTTTCAGCTTTGCAATTTTCATATCATTCATTTTTTGTATTAATAACTTTATAATGCGAATTAAGGGTTAAAAAAACTGCGGATAAATAGAGGTAATAATAGCAAATCCTGTTCAAATAGAACGCTGATGACACTGATTTTTGCTGATTTACACAAATT
>CAZCPV010000323.1:0-2394 GCA_964500765.1 uncultured Draconibacterium sp. | reverse complement strand
TTGTGTTTCAACGGTTTTTCCGTTATAATCTTTAAAATCTTTAATTTGTATCATTTTATTTTTCTGTATCTGAATTTTTGTTATTTATAAGAGTATCTATAATATGTAATGTTTTTCTGTTTTATTTTATTAATCCAATTTCAAAACTGCCATAAACGCATTTTGCGGGATTTCGACATTACCTATTTGTTTCATTTTTTTCTTACCTTTTTTCTGTTTTTCCAACAATTTTCGTTTACGTGTAATATCGCCGCCGTAGCATTTTGCCGTTACGTCTTTTCGTACGGCTTTTATGGTCGAACGGGCGATAATTTTTGAACCTATCGCTGCTTGTATCGGAACGGCAAATTGATGCCTCGGAATTAATTCGCTTAATTTGTCGGTCATTCTTCTTCCGAGTTTGTAAGCATTATCTTCATGAATTAAAGACGAAAGAGCATCCACACGTTCGCCGTTTACCAAAATATCTAATTTTACCAGTTTTGCTTTTCTGAAATCGGATAATTGATAATCGAATGAGGCATAGCCCTTTGAAATACTTTTTAGCTTGTCGTAAAAATCAAAAACAATTTCCGCTAAGGGTAAATCAAAGGTTAATTCTGCTCTGTCGGACGATAAATAATGTTCTTTTTTAAGTTCTCCGCGTTTTTCCAAACATAAATTCATTACCTGACCGTAGAAATTTGTTTGTGTAATAATTTGTGCATCAATATAGGGTTCAAGAATTTCTTCAATAATTCCGGGGTCGGGCAGTCCCGACGGATTATGCACTTCAATCGTTTCGCCTTTCTTGGTTTTAATAATGTACGAAACATTCGGGACGGTAGTTATAACATTCATGTTAAATTCGCGGTCCAAACGTTCTTGTACTATTTCCATGTGAAGCAGTCCGAGAAACCCGCACCGGAAACCAAAACCCAGAGCCAAAGAGGATTCCGGTTCAAATGTTAAAGAAGCATCATTAAGTTGCAGTTTTTCAATAGAATACCGTAAATCTTCGTAATCTTCGGTATCAATAGGGTAAATTCCGGCAAAAAGCATGGGTTTTACTTCTTCAAAACCCTCTATTGCAGCATCGCACGGATTGTCAAAATGCGTTACGGTATCTCCGACTTTAACTTCTTTTGAAATTTTTATTCCGGAAATAATATAGCCGACATCACCGGCTTTCAGTTCATTTTGTGCTTTTGGTTTTAATTTAAGAACGCCTATTTCATCTGCATAATAATCTTTTTGGGTATTGAAAAATTTAACATGGTCGCCTTTTTTCAAAGTTCCGTTAATAATTTTAAAATAGGCAATAATTCCTCTGTATGAATTGTAAACGGAATCGAAAATCATGGCTTGCAAAGGTGCTTCGGGGTCGCCTTCGGGCGGCGGAATTTCTTTAATAATGCGAGATAAAATTTTTTCTATCCCCATACCTGTTTTCCCGCTGGCTTCAATAATATCTTCGCGTTTCCCGCCGAGAAGTTCAATAATTTGGTCTTTAACTTCTTCGGGCATTGCCGTATCCATATCCATTTTGTTAAGCACCGGTATTATCTCCAAATCGTTTTCAATAGCCATATACAGATTTGAAATTGTTTGTGCCTGAATGCCTTGTGTTGCATCTACAACCAACAGTGCTCCTTCACAAGCCGCTATGGAACGCGAAACTTCATAAGAAAAATCTACGTGTCCGGGTGTGTCTATAAGATTAAGTTTGTATTCTTCGTTTTCATATTTGTAATCCATTTGAATGGCATGACTTTTTATGGTAATGCCTCTTTCTCTTTCCAATTCCATATCATCGAGAACTTGGGCTTGCAAATCTTTATCGACAACCGTTCCGGTATATTCCAAAAGGCGGTCTGCCAAGGTGCTTTTGCCGTGGTCGATATGGGCGATGATACAGAAATTTCGTATATTCTTCACTTGTAAATTTTAAAATTCGGATAATCAACTTGCAAAAATACGTTTTTTTGGGAAATAAAAAATTGTATTTGTTGTTTCGAATTCTAAGACATATACAAATTTTATTTCAGTTATTTTATTATTATCTTTGAGTGCCGAACAACGACCGATGGTGACAATTGAACCGATAGTCGTTTTAAAGGGGGCATTAGCTCCCTTATTTTACAGCATTTAAAACAGTGCCGTGGGATTTTCCTTCATTTCTTTTTCGTTTATAGTACATTTTTAGTTCAGGGTCGTGTATTACAGCTGACCTTGCTGCATTTGACAATTCTGCTTTTACTTTTTTATTTGCCATACGACTTACACGTGTTTTGCCTCTAACACTAGTTCCTGAACTATGTTCAAAAGGAGCTACGCCACAATAACACGCATATGCTCTCGCATTTGTTATTCCTTTAAAATTGTTAGTAAACAGCAACATTAATGTCGCATTTA
>CAZCPV010000322.1:0-2421 GCA_964500765.1 uncultured Draconibacterium sp. | reverse complement strand
GTTAAGCCACATTTATTCTTTTTCCGTATTTTATTATTTCATTCACTAACGGATTATTTTCATTGAAATTGCTTTCTTTTATCGGATGCGGTTCAATTCTGCTGTCAATTTTTCTTCTTAATCTCATTAATTCAAGTTGAATATTTATTAAATTATCATAATCTTTTAATATGACGGCAATATCTATATCGCTGTCAATATGATAATTTCCTTTTGCATAAGAACCGAATAAAATAATACCGATACAATCATATTTTTTTATGACTTCTTTTGCAAAATTTTCAACGATATTTATAATTTCTGTTTTATCCATTTTCTTATTTCTTTGATTTGCCTTATCCAAGATTCCGTAAATTTTTTTGTACACAGATTATAAAATTCTCGCTTATAATCATCGTATCTTGCATTGATATTGAATAATGAAATTGTGTCTAACCAATCAGTATATTTTTCTGTTAATTTTAATCCGCTTTTTTCTGCAATACGCAATAAATTATGTATCGGAGGTGAATGTTTTTTTTGTGTTTTTACAAAATAAGCTTTTAGTAACTTCTCTGTTGAAATATGTCCTAAAAACAAAGCCCAATTATACTTTCCGGACTGAAAAAGAAAATTCATCGTGTCAAAATCTTCATCGGATGTTTTTATCCAATGGTTTACAATTTTTTCAATATTTATTTCTTTTTCCTCGTTCATAAAGAATTATTTTTACAAATATACATCTTTTTATAAAATCTGCTTGTTTCTATATATTATTCCGGCTTAAAATTAACACTGAAAGTTATTTATTGATGTGTTTCTCTCAACAAATCGTTGACGGTTTTTACCGGATTAAATGTTGAAACGGGGACTTCGACAAAGAGCGTGTTCCAATTTGCCATTGCACCGTTCCACAATCCGGGAAGTTCTAATGCTTTGAGTTCTTTTCCGTTTTTTGATTTTTTTGAAATAAAACCGGTTTCGGGGTCAATGTATTTTGTTAAGTCAAATTTATTGCCTTTATAATTTTTTACCGAAAGTACCAAATCAACGGGATTAAAATGGGTTGCATTTTTTACGATTTCGGCTTTTTCGGGCTCGGCAAGGTTAATTTGTGCACTTTCGACTATTTGCAGGGATACCGAGCCGCTTTTTTTTCGGACAAAAAAGGGACCGCCGCCCGGTTCGCCTTCGTTTTTTACCATGCCGCAAACTCTTACGGGTCGGTTAAGTTTGTTTTTTAAATAGCTTGCTTTTTCGGAATTTGTTTTTGAAACAAAGGCATTATCGAGCGTAATAAAAAGTTCTTTTTCAAGAAAATTTTTAACTTCGTTAATTAAGGTCTCGGAATTGTCGGTTTTTAGTTTTTTTATGTAATTAAAGATTTTAGTTCGTGTTTTTATAAGAATTCCGGCAAGGACTTTTTTGTATGTTACGGTATCTTTTTTCAACTTGTCCGGCACAATGTTGTCAATATTTTTCACAAAAATAATATCGGCATCAATATCGTTGAGGTTTTCGATTAAAGCCCCGTGTCCGCCCGGTCTGAAAAGTATTGTGCCGTCTTCGTTTCTGAAAGGTTTATTGTTCATATCAACGGCAAGGGTGTCGGTTGAGGGTTTTTGAACCGAAAAGTCAATATAAAACCGGATATTGAAAATTTTTTCGTACCGCAGCTTTTTTTCTTCGAGATGTTTTCTGAACAGGGCGGTATGTTCCGGCGAAACCGTGAAATGAATAAAAACCGAATTTCCGCATTCAGCGTATTGTACGCCTTCTGCAAGATGCTCTTCGGCGGCTGTGCGTGAAGTGTTTTTGTATTTGTGAAATTTCAGCAGTCCTTTGGGTAAATTGCCGTAGTTTAAGCCGTTTTCGGTGAGCAGACAGCTTAAAACTTTTTTATATTCCGTAAGAAAATCGGTATTTTTATCACAAGTGTTTTTTAAATCTTCAAAAAAGGCAAATTTTTCGATGTTTTTAAAAAAATTATAGGCAGAATTAAAATCTTTGCTTTTTTCAACCTTAGTTTCGTTATTTAAAACGGCAAATAATGTTTTAAACATACGACTTGCCGCACCCGATGCCGGTACAAATTTTACGATTTTTTCTATTTCGGAAGTTTCTTCATATATCGAAAGAAAGTTTTTTGTTTCAATATTGTCGGGTTTTATAATTCCTTTTTCGGGTGTTGCCGGAGCAATAATATCGGCATACGGAAATCCTTTTGTAAAATGATTTATTTGTTCAATAACTTTTTCTTTCGGAATAGCTTTTTCGGCAAATTGTTTTAAATCGTTTTCGGTGAACATATTTTTTTGCTTTACGGAATAATAATGATTTTTGTAAAACTTTGATATTCAAAATTATTTAGTATCGGTACAAAAATAATAAAAATAAGCATATTGTACGATACCCTGCGGGTTTTTAAAACCCGCAGGGTAT
>CAZCPV010000321.1:0-2482 GCA_964500765.1 uncultured Draconibacterium sp. | reverse complement strand
AGAGAAACGGCGGCATACGGACACATGGGACGAGAACCCTTTACCAAAGAAGTTACCTTTTCAAAAAACGGTGATTCCTATACCAAAAAAGTTGAATTTTTTGCTTGGGAAAAATTAGATTTTGTTGAAAAAGTGAAAGATGCATTTAATTTGTAAGTTATATTTTGAGAGATTGTTGTTATGTGAAAAAAAATAGAAAATTCGGGGAAACGAAATTGTTAATCTATGTATACTATCTCAAAAAACATCTTTATGATATTCTGACGGTAATTGAAATTTTTAGATAATGAGTGAAGAAAATAAAATAATTGCTGCCGGAAATATCAAAAATATGATATTTACTTTTCGCGGAATGCAAGTAATGATTGACAGAGATTTAGCAGAACTCTATGGTGCTGCAACAAAAGTTTTGAATCAAGCCGTAAAAAGAAATATTGAACGATTTCCTGATGAATTTCGGTTTCAACTTACTGATAGTGAAAAAAATGAGCTGGTCACAAATTGTGACCGGTTTGCAACTCTTAAATATTCTTCTGTAAATCCTTATGCTTTTACGGAACAAGGAGTTGCAATGCTGTCTGCTGTTTTGAAAAGTGAAACGGCTGTAAAAATGAGTATCCAAATAATAAAAGCATTCGTAGAAATGAAAAAATTTATTTCTGACAATGCCGCAATATTTCAAAGACTTGAAAGGGTTGAAATTAAGCAAACAGAAACAGACAAAAAGATAGATAAAATATTTAAAGCACTCGAAGATAAAAGTATAAAACCTAAACAGGGAATTTTCTATGACGGACAAATCTTTGATGCTTATGAATTTGTTTCCGGGTTAATTAAAAATTCAAAAAAATCAATTGTATTGATAGATAATTTTATAGATGAAACAGTTCTGACTTTATTCAGCAAAAATCAGAATATTAATGTTAAAATATTTACTAAAAACCTGACAACGCAATTAAAATTAGATTTGAATAAATACAATGCTCAATACAAATCAATAGAATTAAAAAAATTTAACAAAGTCCACGACAGGTTTATAATTATTGATGATAAAGAAGTGTATCATTTTGGTGCAAGTTTAAAAGATTTAGGAAAAAAATGGTTCGCTTTTTCTAGATTTGATATAGAAGCTGTTGAAATACTCGAAAAATTGGATTAAAGAATGAATATGCCGGCAAAGAAAAATGTATAAATACGATAACGGTAAGTGCTTTCAGATAAAATAAATCACGGATACGGTGAAATTAAAAATACACAAATTTGAAGTATTATAATAAATTATTTGTCGTTGCTTTATGAAAAGTTACATGATTAATTAAAAACTGAATAAATGCCCAAAACAGCTTTTATTACCGGAATAACCGGACAAGACGGTGCCTATCTCGCCGAATTTCTTTTAAAAAAAGGATACGTCGTTCACGGATTAAAACGACGAAGTTCTCTGTTTAATACCGACAGAATAGACCATCTTTATCTCGACCCGCATGTAGAAAATCGAAATTTTATTCTGCATTACGGCGATTTAACGGATTCGACAAATTTGATTCGGATTATTCAGGAAATACAACCCGACGAAATATACAATTTGGCGGCAATGAGCCATGTAAAGGTGAGTTTTGAAACGCCCGAATATACGGCAAATGCCGACGGTATAGGGACTTTGCGACTGTTAGAAGCGGTTCGGCTTCTCGGTTTAACCGGAAAAACAAAAATTTATCAGGCATCTACCAGCGAACTTTTCGGTTTGGTACAGGAAGTTCCGCAAAAAGAAACAACACCGTTTTATCCGCGAAGTCCCTACGGTGTTGCAAAACTTTACGCTTACTGGATTACCGTAAATTATCGCGAAGCATACGGAATGTTTGCCTGCAACGGTATTTTGTTTAATCACGAATCGCCCGTAAGAGGTGAAACTTTTGTTACCCGAAAAATTACGCGGGCAACGGCAAAAATTGCTCTCGGGCTGCAAGATGTTTTATATGTCGGAAATTTATCGGCAAAACGCGATTGGGGGCATGCCAAAGATTATGTAAAAGCTATGTGGCTGATGATGCAGCAAGATAAGCCGGAAGATTTTGTTATCGCAACCGGAAAAACAACGTCGGTGAGGGATATGATAAAAACGGCTTTTCGGGAAATCGGAGCGGAAATTGAATTTACGGGAAAAGGGAAAGATGAAATCGGTGTTGTAAAATCGGTTAAGGGCGAATTTTCCGAACAGTTAAAAGTCGGAAAAACCGTTATAAAAGTTGACCCTTTGTATTTTCGTCCCACAGAAGTTGATTTATTAATAGGCGACCCGACAAAAGCCAATACAAAACTCGGCTGGCATCCCGAATATTCTTTTGACGAGCTTATTAAAGAAATGGTGCAAAGCGATTTAAAACTAATGCAAAAAGATAAATTTTTAAAAGATTCCGGTTATGAAATTAAAAATTATTTTGAGTAAAAATGAAAGCAAAACTGACGGAAAGCGATATTA
>CAZCPV010000320.1:0-2493 GCA_964500765.1 uncultured Draconibacterium sp. | reverse complement strand
AAGAACAAATCCGGTTGTTTCGTCGCCGTGCATGGTTGAAGTATAGAAAAATTC
This sequence comes from uncultured Draconibacterium sp., assembly GCA_964500765.1. Classification (GTDB taxonomy): domain Bacteria; phylum Bacteroidota; class Bacteroidia; order Bacteroidales; family JAADGE01; genus JAADGE01. The sequence goes on along the minus strand of CAZCPV010000320.1, from coordinate 2,439 downwards.
CGGTTCGGCTTCGTTTTGGGAAACATTATCCGAAATTTTCAGAACCAAAACTAATCGGTTGTTTTGGCTGTAGCCGATTGTGTCGAGTTTACACAGGTTGGGATAATTGTTTGCAAAATCTTGCATCATTTGGACATATACGTCGTAAGTGGGGTATCTGTCCCAATTTGCCATTTGGGCAACGGTGGTTGCCATATTAATAACTTTTGCATTGTTTTCATGCAAAGGTAATTCTTCGATTTTATATCCTAGTTTTTCGAATTTTGCAAATTCTTTATCGTTTGCATAAGCCCAAACCGTGTTCTTTTTAACATTGTCTATTGAAATTATGCGAGTTATTTCGTTGATTTCTTTTTTATTGTTTACATTAAATTTGAAGTGGTGAGTTTGAGCGGAATTTTGCGTGTAAAAGAAAAATACCGCAATGAGAATTGTAATTAATTTTTTCATAATTTATAAATTTGTTAATCTGATTGTTTAATTATATAAGATAAATATGTATTTAAAAAGTTGCATATTATTTTATAAATTTTACCAAAGATTCTAAATGCACAGCTCTGGAACCTTTAATAAAGAATGTACAATTTTTATACGTATTATTTTTTAAAAATGTTTCGACTTCCGATGTATTATTAAAATGAATGATGTTTGACTTTTTGTAATTATCGGTATATGCTTCTTTAAAGTATTTTCCGACAATTATTGTTTGAATTACAGAATTGTCGGTAATTGCTTTGCTTTTAAGTATTTGCAGAATGTTCTCATGTTCTTCTTTTGAGTATTTCCCGAGTTCGTACATGTCGCCCAAAACCGGAATTTTATTTTTATAATTAAGATTTAAGAAATTTTCGACGGAAAGTTTCATGCTTACGGGGTTGGCATTGTATGCATCAAGAATAATTGTATTATGTGCGGTGTTGATGATTTGAGAGCGATTATTTTCGGGTTTGTACTGTTCGACAGCTTTTTTTATGTTTTGAATTGAAATATTAAAAAAACTTCCGACACAGGCAGCTGCCGATATATTTTCAAAATTATAACTGCCGATTAAATTTGAATTTATTTCGGTTTTTAAACCTTCAAAAGTTTCAATTTCAATTTTTAAAAAAGGGGCGGCAGAAATTATTTTGCCTTTTAAATATGAATCGGAATTTTTTCCGTAAGAAATTGTTTTGTTTCCTTTATTTAATTTTTTTAAAATCGTATTATCCGAGTTGTAAAAAATTGTACCGTTATTTTGTATTATGCTTTGATATAATTCATTTTTTGTTTTTATCACTCCTTCAAAAGAACCAAAACCTTCGAGGTGGGCTTTCCCGATATTTGTGATAAGCCCGAAATTGGGTTGAGCAATGTTGCAAAGTTCTTCGATTTCTCCGGGATGATTGGCACCCATTTCGATAATGCCGATTTCTGTTGATTTATCAAAAGATAAAATTGTAAGAGGAACTCCGATGTGATTATTTAAGTTTCCTTGTGTTGCTTGTGTTTTGTATTGTGTTGACAGAACGGCGTTTATCAGTTCTTTTGTTGTTGTTTTTCCGTTAGTTCCGGTTAGTGCAACTATAGGTAAATTCAGTTGTTTTCTATGATAGGCGGCTAATGATTGAAGTGTTTTTAAGGTATCGTCAACCAAAATAGTTTTATCGGAGATATAAGCATTCGGATTGTCAATAACGGCATATAAAGCTCCGGATTTCAGAGCTGTTTCAGCAAAATTGTTTCCGTCAAAATTGGCACCTTTTAATGCAAAAAAAATTGAATCTTTCGGGATATTTCTGCTGTCGGTGGTGATAACAGAATATTTTAGGAAAATTTTATAAATAGCGGGAATTTTCATACTGTTTTTTTGCAAAGATAAAAAAAAGACCTCTTTTTTGTTATTGAGGTCTTATATATTTTTTGGTTTCTATTTTTTAATTTCCGCCGGGACTTCCCAATCGAATCATTGAACATCTGAATCCTAAATCATCTCTTGATTCTTTTTCGTCCAAGAATCTTCTGTTTCCGGGGCTTAACCAATATGCTTTATCTCTCCATCCGCCGCCTTTATAAACTCTTGAGTGGTCGGTAACGAGAGAACTCATTCCTTCACCGTTTTTATCACCTTGTTTATACATTCTTGAAGAACCCGGCTCGTCTTCTGCCAACCAATCATCTACAACACTTGATTCAACATCACCGTCTTTATAATTGATGTTGTATGCTCTTCTGTAATTGTGTCTGTTCATGCTTTCTTCATCAGTCATTTCACGATATACAATATGTCCCGTGCTGTCTTTCTCTACCAAATGTCCGTCGGAATCTGTTTTTTTTACCATAAATATATTTCCTCTGAACGGGTTAAAATCTTCAACATCCAGAGAAGAGTTTGCTCTGTAAACATCTCTTACCCACTCATTTACGTTTCCCGCCATACAATAGAAGCCGAAATCATTA
>CAZCPV010000319.1:0-2495 GCA_964500765.1 uncultured Draconibacterium sp. | reverse complement strand
ATAATGGCTGCAAGTTTGAAATTATGTAGCCCGAACTTAAAAACCTAATTCAATAAATAAAAATAGCAATATATTTCTTGGCAGCGGAATTATGTAGGAGTATTTTATTTTGTTCGTCTGTATTATTTTCCGGTATCAACATATATAACTCAAACAAGATCGTTTACAAATATAAACACAGTAAAAAGTATAAAATTTATTTGGTTTTTTTCGTATTTATTTATATGTTTACAAAAGCAATCATTGTAAAATATTAAGATAAAACAGATTACAATATTGTGCTTTAATTTTAAGAGAATTGCAATTTCGTTAATTGTAGAGCAATTTACATTTGTAAACAGTAATTATGAAGGAGAGAATAAAGAAAATAATTGAATACGAAAACATTTCGAATAATAAATTTGCAGATATTACGGGAATTCAAAGATCCGGATTGTCTCATTTAATAAACGGCAGAAACAAACCGAGTTTGGATGTAATACAAAAAATATTGGAAACATTTGATTATATAAATACCGATTGGCTCCTATTCGGTAAAGGAAGTATGATAAAAGAAGAAAAAAAAGAAAGGCAAGCTGTTTTATTTCCCGAACATATTGACAATAAAGTAATTGAGGAAAGTAAAGAAAATAACTCAAAATCTGAAGAAAATTTGACGGATAATACAGCAGAAAAAATTTTATTTGATTCTCGGGAAGATAAAAATGCAGATAAAAAAATTAAAAAAATCGTAATTTTTTATTCCGATAAAACATTTTCCGATTTTTCACCGGAAAATTAAACAAACTGCTTTCTTTTATAAAATACAAATGCTAACTTTGTATTATGTTGCCGGAACAATTTGAGAATTACATAAACAGAAACGAACTTTTCAATAAACAGGATAATTTGCTGCTGGCATTAAGCGGCGGTTGCGATTCCGTTGCTCTGCTCCGATTGCTGAAAGAACGCAAGTACAAATTTTCGGCTGCTCACTGCAACTTTAATTTAAGAGACAATGATTCCGAAAAGGATCAATTATTTACTGAAAATTTATGCAAAAAATTTGGTATTCAACTATTTATAAAATCATTTGATACAAAAAAATTTGCTTCGGAAAATAAACTTTCCCTTGAAGATGCCGCCAGAAAACTACGCTACACATGGTTTGAAGAAATAAGAAGAAAAAATAATTTTTCATATATTTTAACGGCACACCATCTTGACGACAGAATTGAAACTTTTTTTATAAACCTTACAAAAGGCACAGGAATAAAAGGTTTAAGAAGTATTTTGCCGAAAACCGAACATATCGTAAGACCGCTTTTATTTGCAAGACGTTCGGATATAGAAACTTACTGTACAGAAAACAAAATAAAATTCAGAACGGATAAATCAAATTTTGATACCTATTTTTTACGAAATAAATTCAGGCATGAAATTTTACCTGCTTTAAAAAAAATTAACCCGAAATTTACGGACAGTATGTCAAAAAATTTTCAAATTTTTTCTGAATTTGAAAAAATTTACGATAATTACATTGAAAACGGAAAGAATGCAGTCCTGAAAAAAGATAAAAACCTTATTTATATCGATTTAGAGAAACTTTTTAAATCCCCTGCTCCATCGTCCCTGTTGTTTGAAATTATTCGTCCCTACGGCTTTAATTCAAGCCAAAATCAACATATAATAAGTAATATCAACAACTTACAAAACGGAAAATTATTTTTTTCAAAAACACACCGTATTTTAAAAAATACCGGTTTTTTAACTATCGACACTATAAAATCGGAAAAATCGGAGATTTTTACAATTGATAAAACAACAAATTTTATTGATGTACCCCTGAAATTGTCTTTTCTGCATACAAACGATTTTCCTTCAAGTTTAAAAACCGACAACAATACGGCTCTTGTTGATGTCGGTAAAATAAATTTTCCGCTGAAAATAAGAAAACCGAAAACGGCTGATTTTTTTTATCCGTTCGGAATGAAAGGAAAGAAATTGTTAAGCGATTTTTTTACGGACAATAAGATAAACCGTTTTAAAAGAGAAAACTCTTGGATACTGACTACTTACAAAGACGAGATTATTTGGATAATCGGTTACAGAACGGATGACAGATTTAAAATTACCAAAAAAACAACTAATATTTTACAAGTTAAACGGCTTTGATTTTAAAATTACGTTAATATTTTTACCTGCGTCAATAACATATTTTGCCTGCAAATAGAAAGATTCCCGATTTTTAAGCACTGTTTTTAAATATCTCAAAAGCTCTTTATCGGTTTTACCGAATAACAAAGGTCTGTCGGAATTTAAACCAAGTCTTTCAAACAAAATTTCAACCGTTGTTTTTAAATAAACTGTTGTTCCCGCTTCCCTCATTCTGTTCATATTATCATAAAAACACGGCAATCCTCCACCCGTTGCTGCAATAAAATCGGTATTTTGATTAATGATTTCATTCAAAGTATATTTTTCATATTTTCTGAATTCCGGTTCACCGAATTGAT
>CAZCPV010000318.1:0-2513 GCA_964500765.1 uncultured Draconibacterium sp. | reverse complement strand
ATGGCATTCGTAACAGCCGTGTTGGCAACCTTAATGGCACGTTTGGTAGGCAGACGTTATGAAAAAACTATTGAAGAACAAAATCTTGCTCTTGAAAATGCCAATGAAGAACTGAAAACCGTTAACAATGCATTAAATCATAAAAACGAAGAAATAACACTTCAGAAAAAAATTATTGAAGACCAACACGAAGAAGTAAAGAAAAAGAATGAAAAAATTACCGAACAAAACGACCAAATAAAAGCAAGTATTCAATATGCCCGACGGATACAGGAAGCATTGCTCCCGCCCGAAAAAGTTATTTCGGAAATGTTAAACGAATATTTTGTTTTTTACAAACCGAGAGACATTGTAAGCGGTGATTTTTATTGGTTCAAAAAAATGAAGAATACCCTTATTTTTGCTGCTGCCGATTCTACCGGACACGGTGTTCCCGGGGCATTTATGAGTATGCTCGGAATTGCTTTCTTAAATGAAATTGTTACCGAAGATTTTTATGCTTCCGATAATTGTACGGCAGCAATAATTCTGGATAATTTAAGAGATAAAATAAAAAACACATTGCGTCAAACAGGAAGCGGCGACAACCAAACAAGCGACGGAATGGATATGTCGATAATCCTGATAAATACAGAAAACTTAATGATGCAATTTGCCGGTGCCTACAATCCCTTATATATTGTAAGAAATAATAAACTTACCGAAGTACCGGCAGATAAAATGCCCGTCGGTGTGTATGTAAAAGACGACCAAAATTTTACCAACAAACGTGCACAACTGCAAAAAAATGATATTTTATATATGTTTTCCGACGGCTATTACGACCAATTCGGCGAAGAAACCGGCAGAAAATTTATGAAAAAACGTTTCCGTGAACTATTGGAAGAAATTTCCCCGAAATCGATGAAAGAACAATATGAAATTTTAGACAAAACCTTTACGGAATGGAAAGGAAATACAGAACAATCGGATGATGTTCTGGTTACGGGGATAAAAATTTAATTGAATCCGGCATTTATCTGCAAAATACACGAAACTACTTATAATCAAGCAATTAAAAGTGAATACCAATATTATCAGACAAAAAAACGTAATTGTTATTTCAAATAAGCATAATTTTATTAATTTTGTTAATTATACTTATCAATAATTAATATAATTTAATAAATACGATTAACAATGTTATCAAAGTTACTTTTACAATCGAAACAAATTACAGAACAAATTGATTTAAAATTTGAACGATATTTATCAAAAAAAATTAATTGGGACAACAGACTTATTGCCGTAAAAGGAGCAAGAGGCAGCGGAAAAACTACTTTACTCTTACAACATATTGCCAAAAAACATAAATCCGACCATACCGTTTTGTACATCAGCATGGAAGATTTGTTTTTTTATAGAAACAATTTGCTGTCTCTTGCCGACGAATTTGTGCTAAACGGCGGAAAATATCTTTTCCTTGATGAAGTTCACAAATATCCTGATTGGTCTCGCGAAATAAAATTAATTTACGACAAATACAAAAACTTACATATCGTTTTTACTTCTTCTTCAATTCTCGAAATTCAAAAAGCAAAATACGATTTAAGTCGCAGAGCAACGGAATATCACTTGAAAGAATTATCATTGAGAGAATATATTGCACTAAATTCAGACATTAACTTACCTGCATTTTCATTAACTGATATTCTTGAAAATCATACCGAAATATCGAAAAAAATCATAAAAAAAATAAAACCCGTTTTTGAATTTAACAACTACGTCGTTTCGGGTGCTTACCCTTATTTTATCGAAGGCAAAAAAGAATATCAACAAAAATTGAAAAATACGCTGAATATTGTGCTCGAAAACGACTTACCCGCTGTTTACAATATTGATTTTAATATGATTCATAAAATCAAAAAATTATTGTATACCGTAGCAAGTTCTGTTCCTTTTAAACCGAATATCAGCAAATTGAGTGAGAGAATAGGTGTTTCTCGCCCGACTTTACTCTCTTTTTTAGATTATCTTGAAAATGCCGAAATAATTTTTCAACTGAATCACGATAATATCGGTGTAAGCAGTCTTACAAAACCTGAAAAAATATATTTGCACAACACAAATTTACTGAATATAATTTCCGAAGATAATTTTAATACAGGAAACATAAGAGAAACCTTTTTTATAAACCAATTGTCGGAATCGTATAAAGTAAATTTCTCAAAAGAAACGGATTTTACGGTAAACAACATATATAATTTTGAAATAGGCGGAAAAAACAAACAGCAAAAACAAATAAAAAATCTCCCAAAGGCATATATTGTAAAAGATAATATCGAAAACGGAATGATAAATATTATTCCGCTCTGGCTTTTCGGATTTTTGTATTAATCTTTTGAATTAAATATAATTTCCCGATATTTCCCCGACAGCATGCCCGTTTTCGTTAATTCCCCTTATCCGGAAATCAACAATTTTATTTATCAAATTTTTATCAAACGGAATTTCTGCTTTAATATAATTTTCGG
>CAZCPV010000317.1:0-2520 GCA_964500765.1 uncultured Draconibacterium sp. | reverse complement strand
AGGAATCTATATTTGTGGATTGTTTGTTTTAGACTTTTATCGGACAGTAATGTTTTAAAAACAAAAACCATGAACCCGAAAAATATTTTTATAAAACCGGCAATATTTCTGACTTTTTTATTCTTTTATTCCGCCGCTTCGGCTCAAAGCAAAGTACAGAAACTTTACGAAGGCGAAAGCTATATGAAGTGCATTAACGTAAGCAATAAAAATTTAAAAAACGGAAAAGACAAACAAAATTCAAATTTATATAAATCGCTGTCAATAATTGAATTAACAAATGATAAAAAATTACTTGCAATATATTCCGACCCGGTTTCGGAAGCCCTTAAAGGCATTAAACGCATTGAAAAATATGCAAATTCTCACCCTTCCGATTATTTTCGTTCGGAAAATCGATACCGAATCGATAAGGTTGTTCGCTTTGCACTAAACAAAGCAGATTCGGCTTATACTGCCGGGAATTTAAAATATGCAAGGAAAATTTTATTGAAAATACGGCTAATTTATCCGAAAAATAATTTATACCTGTACAAGTTTGCAAAATTGTATAATTTCAACTCGTATGCCGTTCTTAAAAATGACAAAAAACTTAAAGAAGAAAATTTACATAAAAGATTATACGAAGTTATTAATCACGCAGAAAAATATTTTAACGGACAGGCAAAAACCGAATTGATTAATGCTCTTACGCTGATGTACAACGATTCTGCCTGTGATCCGGAAACGGCAAGTACAATTCTGATATTGTATCCTCAAAAGTTTAAAAAAAACAAGGAATACCTGAAACAAGTACAAAAGTTTCAAGAAAAATATCCGAGAATTAAAATGTTATTTGAAGTTAACGACATACGTGCAAAAGGCGTTGCCTGCGGCGGCTTGTTAATTGACCCGAAACCCGCTTTGATATTGAGCAATTGCCTGTGTCGTACGGCACAAAAATATGCCGAATATATGCAAAAAGAAGATTTTTTCTCACATACCGGCAAAGACGGCAGTTCTCCTTGGAAAAGAGCCGAAAAAGAAGGGTGTTCGGCAGATGCAGAAAATTTGGCAAGAAATTCGTCAAACAACACAAAAGTTATCCTAAACCAATGGTTAGACAGTGAAGGGCATTGCAAAAACATTATGGGATTTCATACAAAAATCGGTATCGGAAATGCCGGTGATATTTGGGTGCAGATGTTTAAATAAATTATGAAAACAAAATATTTCTCAATTTACAATTTCTTATCTTCTTAAAAAATTAAGAAATTTTATATAACTTTGAACAGTTAAAAACAAATTGTGAAAGAAATTAAAGCAAAAAAAATCGTCCACAGAAATGAAACACGAATACATCTCACCTATAAATATGATAAAACCATTGACAATTTAGTACGGAATTTTCCGGGAAGGAAGTGGAGCAAAACACTGAAATCATGGCATATCCCCTATTCTAAAGCTGCCGTAAAGCAATTTTCCGAAAAATGTAAAGCAAATAATATCAAAACTGTTTTTGTAAAAGGAATAATAAAAGATGTCCCTCCCGAAAAATCAAAGCCGGAATTTCCCGTTAAAACGAAAAAAGCCCTTTCGGAATTTAATTCTTATTTAGTTTCAAGAAGATACAGCCGAAATACAATTAAATCATATACTGCCGCCGTAAATAAATTTTTCGCGTATTATAAAGATAAAAATCCGGAAGAAATCAGTTTAAACGACATTACCGATTTTACCGAAAATTACATTATAAAAAATAAACTTTCCGTTTCATACCAAAATCAACTTATAAATGCACTGAAAACATTTTACAAAAAAATTTATAACAAAAATTTAAATCCGGAATTAATAGAAAGACCGATAAAAAAGAAAACATTGCCCAATGTGCTTTCTCAAAAAGAAATAAAAAAAATTATCGGTTCGATAACAAATATCAAACACAAATCAATTATCAGTTTAATATATTCTGCCGGATTAAGACGCAGCGAACTTATACATATGAAAATATCGGATATTGATTCGACACGTATGGTAATAAAAATATCAGATTCAAAAGGGAATAAAGACCGATATGTAAACCTGTCGGATAAAGTGTTGGAAATGATAAGACAATATTATAAAAAATATCATCCGAAATATTGGCTTTTTGAAAGCCCCGACGGGAAACAATATTCGGCATCTTCGATACGAAACATCTTTGAAAAAGCAAAACAGAAAGCCGGCATTAACAAACCGATAACTTTACACGGGTTAAGACACAGTTATGCAACCCACCTGCATGAAAGGGGTATTGATATAAGAGCCATTCAGGAATTATTGGGACATAACAGTATAAAAACTACGGAAATTTACACCCATGTTTCCAAAAAACGGATAAACCAAATAAAAAGTCCTCTTGATGATTTGGATGTTTAAAACTTTTTATTTACTTTTATGGTGAAAATAAATGACGACAAGCAAACTTTACTTTTATAACTAATATATTGTCATATGGCTTGTATTAGTTATAAAAACTGCGGGTTTTGTGGACGATATATA
>CAZCPV010000316.1:0-2522 GCA_964500765.1 uncultured Draconibacterium sp. | reverse complement strand
AATTTTACGGGATATTTGCATTTTTTTAATAAAAATATCAGCTTTTTATCGATTAAACAATAATTCCCGATATTTCGGCAGGGGCCAAATTTCATCATCAACGATTAATTCTAATTTGTCGATATGATAACGAATTTTGTCTAAATACGGTTTTACTTTAGTTTCGTAGTTCTCAATTCTGTCAATACAATTTTCGATTTTGTTTGCCTTTTTGCGTTCTTCAATCATTTCTTGTGTTAAAATGCTTATTTGTGTGGTATGATGCGAAATAGTTTTTATTGTTCCGATTCTGCGACTTGCCAATGCGTTTAAATCTTTTGGGTCTTCAATAATTTCTTTTAACTCTTTTACGCTGGTAATCAGTGTATTCTGATATTTTATGGCTGTCGGTATAATATGATTAATTGCCAAATCGCCGAGGATACGTGCTTCAATTTGTATTTTTTGCACGTATTCGCAAATTCGTATCTCATACCTCGAATGCATCTCTTTGCTGTTCAACACATTGTTTCTTTCGTATAAATTGATTGTTTCTTTGCTGATAAATGCTTTAAATGCTTTGTGTGCTTCTCTTATGTTTGTCAGCCCGCGTTTTTCGGCTTCTTTTACCCATTCGTCGCTGTATCCGTTGCCTTCAAATCGTACCGATTTTGATTCGTTGATGTATTTTCGTAAAACGCTTAAAACAGCATCGTCTTTTCTTACTTTTTCGTTTATTAATTTGTCAACTTCTTTTTTGAATTGCCTTAATTGGTCGGCAAGTGCCGTATTTAAAGCTATAAGCGGACCTGCATTATTTTCGTTTGAACCCACGGCACGAAACTCGAAACGATTTCCCGTAAAGGCAAAAGGCGAAGTTCTGTTTCTGTCGGTATTGTCAAGCAATATTTCGGGAATTTTGGCTATATCAAGTTTCAAATTTTGGCTTATTTCCTGAGTTTTTTTCTTTTCGGGAATTTTTTGTTCTATTTTATTCAGCATTTCGTCCAATTGGCTGCCGAGAAATACCGAAATAATTGCCGGCGGTGCTTCGTTGGCTCCGAGTCGGTGCTGATTTCCTGCCGACATAATGGTTGCCCTGAGTAAATCACTGTGTTTTTTAACGGCTGTTATTATGTTTACCAGAAATGTTAAAAACATCAAATTGCTTTTCGGCGTATTTCCCGGTTTCAATAAATTTATTCCGGTGTCGGAAGCAAGCGACCAATTATTGTGTTTTCCCGAACCGTTAATTCCCGCAAAGGGTTTTTCGTGAAACAAAACTTTGAAATGGTGTTTTTTTGCAATTTTTCGCATTATTTTCATTAACAGCTGGTTATGGTCGTTTGCTAAATTTGCTTCTTCAAAAACCGGAGCACATTCAAATTGGTTGGGTGCGACTTCGTTGTGTCTGGTTTTAAGCGGAATACCGAGTTTGTGAGCTTCAATTTCAAATTCTTTCATATACGCTAAAACACGTTCCGGAATGGAACTGAAATAGTGGTCGCTGAGTTGCTGGTCTTTGGCGGAAGCGTGCCCCATCAGGGTTCTTCCGGTAAGAACCAAATCGGGTCTTGCGTTAAACAGGGCTTCGTCAACAAGAAAATATTCCTGTTCCCAGCCCAATGTTGCAATTACTTTATTAATGCTTTTGTCGAAATATTTGCAAATATCGGTTGCCGTTTTATCCAATATGTTCAGCGATTTTAACAAAGGTGTTTTATAGTCGAGTGCTTCGCCGGTGTAGGAAACAAAAATGGTGGGGATACAAAGCGTTTTGTCGATTATAAAAACCGATGAGGTCGGGTCCCAAGCGGTATAGCCCCGTGCTTCAAAGGTGTTTCGTAAACCTCCGTGCGGAAAACTTGATGCGTCGGGTTCTTGTTGCACCAACAGTTCGCCGTCGAATGTTTCGAATGAATTTCCGTTTTGGTCGATATGAATAAAAGAGTCGTGTTTCTCGGCAGTATTTCCGGTTAAGGGATGAAACCAGTGGGTATAGTGCGTTGCTCCTTTCCCTATTGCCCATTCTTTCATGCCGGAAGCAATTTGGTCGGCTGTTTTTCGGTTTATTTTTGCTCCGGTTTCTATGGAATTAATAACATTTTTATAGGCATCTTTCGACAGATATTTTTGCATTTTCGGTAAATCGAAAACATCGGTGCCGAAATAATCGGATATTTTTTCCGAAGGAAATACAACTTCCGGAATCGAACGATTGTTTATTTCATTAAGGGCAGTAAATCTAATAGTTGACATTTTTATAAAATTTAAAGTTTAGTTTACAAAACTATATAAAAAATTGAATTTTCTATTAAAATATTGTATAAATTTATCATAAAATAAATTATTTACTTTTTATTTTGCAAATAATGTAAATAATATATTACAATAATATAAAATATTTAATTTGTTTAGCCGAGATTGTAACTGTTTATAAAATTTGTAAATGAAAATATTTTACGGTATTAAAAGGCAGCCGAAAAAATCAAAATTTTAAGCAGAAATCACTAAAAATACCGATTTTTAAACAAATTACGCTG
>CAZCPV010000315.1:0-2531 GCA_964500765.1 uncultured Draconibacterium sp. | reverse complement strand
TATTGACAGCGATGATATGAAAGGAAGAATTATCGGTAGGGAAGGACGTAATATCAGAGCTCTTGAGGCAGCAACCGGCATCGAAATTATCGTTGACGATACGCCCGAATCTATCGTACTTTCAAGTTTTGACCCTATCCGAAGAGAAGTGGCAAGATTGGCATTGCATCAATTAGTTACCGACGGGCGTATTCATCCGGCAAGAATTGAAGAAGTCGTTGCCAGAACCCGTGAGCAATTAGAAGAAGAAATTCTGGAAACAGGAAAGAAAACAGCCATTGATTTGGGTATTCACGGATTACATCGCGAAATATTACGCCTTGTCGGGAAAATGAAATATCGCTCTTCATACGGACAAAATTTACTGCAACATTCGCGTGAAGTTGCTAAATTATGTGCCGTAATGGCTTCCGAATTAGGACTTAACGTGAAACTGGCAAAACGTGCCGGTTTGCTTCATGATATAGGAAAAGTGCCGGATGAAGAAATCGAAATACCGCATGCAATATACGGAATGAAACTTGCCGAAAGATATAAAGAAAAACCCGAAGTGGTAAATGCAATAGGTGCACATCACGATGAGGTTGAAATGACGAGTTTAATTTCTCCTTTGGTACAAGTTTGCGATGCTATTTCCGGAGCAAGACCCGGTGCCAGAAGAGAAGTTGCGGAATCGTATATTAAAAGAATTAAAAAACTTGAAACTTTAGCTGCCGAAGAACGCGGTGTTGTTAAAACCTATGCTATTCAAGCCGGAAGGGAACTGCGAGTAATTGTCGGAAGCGATAAAGTAACAGATAAAGAAATAGAAGAAATATCTTTTAATATTGCCAAAAAAATAGAAGAAGAAATGACTTATCCCGGACAAGTTAAAATAACGGTCATTCGTGAAGTTCGAGCAGTAAATTACGCAAAATAAACCCTTTGATAAGACGTATTTTAAATACGTCTTTTTTTAGTTAAACTATTTAATATCAGATGAATAAAATACAAATGGTTGACCTTAAAGGTCAATATAAAAAAATAAAAAATGAAATAAATGATTCAATTTCGGAAGTGATTGAATCGACGGCATTTATTAACGGACCGAAAGTAAAAGAATTTCAGGTAAATCTTGAAAAATATCTTGGCATTAAACACGTTATTCCATGCGGAAACGGAACAGATGCCCTGCAAATTGCATTAATGGCTTTGGGCTTAAAACCCGGCGATGAGGTTATAACGGCAGATTTTACTTTTATTGCAACCGTTGAAGTGGTTGCTCTTTTGGGTTTAAAACTAAAATTTGTTGATGTTAATCCCGATACGTTTAATCTTGACGTACAACAAACAGAAAAAGCAATTACTCCTAAAACAAAAGCAATAGTACCTGTTCACTTGTTCGGACAAGCTGCCGACATGGAAGAGATTATGAAAATTGCCGAAAAAAATAATCTTTTTGTTATCGAAGATACGGCACAAGCCATAGGTGCGGATTATACTTTTGACAACGGAACAACTAAAAAACTCGGAACAATAGGAACAATCGGTTGTACTTCGTTTTTCCCTTCCAAAAATCTCGGGTGCTACGGCGACGGCGGTGCATTATACACAAATGATGATAAACTTGCCGAAAAAATAAGGCAAATTGCAAATCACGGGTCAAAAATCAAATATTTTCACGATGAAATCGGTGTAAATTCAAGATTAGATTCCATGCAGGCAGCCGTTCTTAACGTAAAACTCAATTATCTTGACGATTATATTGCCGCACGTCAAAAAGCTGCCGAATTTTACGATAATGCTTTTGAAAATCATCCGAATATCCTAATTCCGGCAAGAAACAAAAAATCAACTCACGTATTTCACCAATATACAATAAAAGTGAAAGGTATTGACAGAGACGGACTTAAAGAATTTTTAAATTCAAACGATATTCCCGCAATGATTTATTATCCTTATCCTCTGCACCTTCAAAATGCGTATAAATATTTGGCTTATAAAGCGAATGATTTTCCGGTAACGGAAGAATTATCAAAAACTGTTTTATCTTTGCCGATGCATACCGAATTATCGGAAGACCAATTAAAATTTATAACCGAAAAAGTTTTGGAATATGCCGACGGAAAATAATTACTTTGCACACGAAACAGCCGTTATTGATGAGGGCTGCGAAATAGGAAAAGGGACAAAAATTTGGCATTTTTCGCATATTATGCCCAATTGTAAAATAGGCGAAAATTGTAATATCGGACAAAATGTAGTGGTATCGCCCGAGGTTGTTCTCGGAAAAAACGTAAAAATTCAAAATAATGTCTCGATTTATACCGGAGTTATTTGCGAAGATGATGTTTTCTTGGGTCCTTCAATGGTTTTTACAAATGTTACAAATCCGCGAAGTGCCGTTGTAAGAAGAGGACAATACGAAACAACGGTTGTTAAAAAAGGGGCATCAATCGGGGCAAATGCAACCATTGTTTGCGGACATAATATCGGAAAATTTGCATTTATAGGCGCCGGAGCCGTAGTTACAAAAGAAGTAAAAGATTATG
>CAZCPV010000314.1:0-2543 GCA_964500765.1 uncultured Draconibacterium sp. | reverse complement strand
CATCCGTAGGTTTTGCCATGGCTTTAACGATTTTAATCGAATAATCCGTTTTCGTTAAGAAATTTTGTATAAGCGAAAGCAGTTTTCTTATATCTGTTATTGCATTTTGTCCGGAATAAATTAATATTTATAGACAGGTCGTAATTATTCCGAAATTATTTTGCATTTTTGTTAAAATTAAATCTCGCTGAAATGATAAAAAAAATAATTCTTTCGACATTTGTTATATTCTTTGCATTTAATTTATTCGCACAATTAAAAACCGGCGATTTATTTATGCAAAAAGAAATTCGCAGGGCATACAAAAAAGGTACACGCTCTTTTGACGGTAAACCCGGAAAAAATTACTTCGTAAACAGCACCGATTATAAGATAAAAGCAAAGTTTAATCCGGAAACAAGATTATTATCAGGCAACGAAATAATCAGCTATACCAACAACAGTTCCGATACTTTACAAAAGATGTATTTTAATTTGTATCAGGATTTATACAAAAAAGGCAATGCAAGAGATTGGGATATAGGAACCGCAGACCTTACCGACGGTGTTCAAATAAAAAAAATTCGCTTTAACGGAAAAAATATTAACCTTAAATCCGATTCGCTTACAAACAGGCAATCAATTTTAAGTATAACACTTCCGGAAAATATACTTCCGCACTCATCGGCAAAAATTGAAATTAAGTGGGAACTTACTTTTCCCGGAACCGTTCCGATACGAATGGGAACTTATGAAAAAGACAATTTTTTTATTGCTTATTGGTATCCGAAAGTTGCCGTGTACGACGATATTGTCGGTTGGAACACAAACGGACATACCGGAATGCAGGAATTTTACAACGATTTCGGCGATTTTGACGTTGAAATAACCGTTCCGGGCGATTATCAGCTTTGGGCAACCGGTGTTTTGCAAAATATAAACGATTTATATACCGAAAAATACATTAAACGTTTCGAGAAATCGAAAAATACGGATGCCGTTGTTCATATTATTACCGAAGAAGACCGAAAAGCCGGAAATATAATGAAAAAAGCCGATTTCCATACTTGGAAATTCAAATCGGAGCAAACACCCGATTTTGCTTTTGCAATGAGCCGAAGCTATTATTGGGATGCAACAAGCATTAAATCCGGAAACCGCAGCGTATCAATAAATGCCGTTTATAAACCGACTTCCGAATATTTTAAAGAAGTTGCCGATATTGCACACAAAACACTCGAATTTTATACCGAAGAAATTCCGGGCGTTCCCTACCCTTACCCGCAAATCACCGATTTTAACGGCGGCGGCGGAATGGAGTTTCCGGGTATGACAAATTGCGGAGAAGCAAAAAACAGAACTTCAACAATTTATTTAACTGCACACGAAATCGGACATTCGTATTTTCCGTTTTATACCGGATTAAACGAGCAAAAATATGCTTGGGCGGATGAAGGTTTGATAACATTTTTTCCGCAATTTATTGTCAAGAAATATACCGACGACCCCAATTACGTACTTTTTAAACGCAATATTGCCGCATACAACCGTTCGGCGGGTACATATATTGACCTGCCGATGATGATAAACAGCAACAACGTAGGCAGAAATGCGTACCGTTTTCATGCCTATAACCGACCCTCAACGGCATTTTATTTGTTATACAATTATCTCGGAAAAGAAAAATTTGCACAAGCATTAAACTTATTTGTAAAACGTTGGAACGGCAAACATCCTATGCCCTTTGATTTTTTCTTTACTTTTAACAAAGCAGCGGGCGAAGATTTGGCATGGTTTTGGAAATCTTGGTTTTTTGAACTAGGTTATGCCGATTTAAGTATTTATAAAACAGACACTTCCGTAAAAGATGCCGTAACTGTTACAATAAAAAATAAAACGAACTTTCCTGTTCCCGTACATTTAATTGCAGAATATTCCGACGGCAAAACAAAACATATTGATAAAAAAATGAATGTTTGGAAAAACAGCGGTACAATTAAACTTTCTGTTTCTTCAATAGGATTGAAAAAGTTGATTTTAGATACGGAAACTACACCGGATGCCTTTCCGGAAGATAATGTATTGATTGTAAAATAATATTATTGAATTAGGCACTTAACTAATATCAAAGAATCTTATAATTATTTTAATTTCACACAGATATTACGGATTCTCACAGAAAAATCCTGCATTTTTCATAAATTGATAAAACTAAATCAATGTTATTAGGGACTTTCAGGAAACAGAAAGTTTTTTATTTGAGCAAGAATTTTGCAAACTGCCGAAGAAACCTACAAGAATTTTTGATAAATTTTCAAAATACGGAACGTTATAATAGTAAGTAAATGCCTAATTAACTAAGATTAAATTCCGTATTTATTATAAATTTCTGTACGTACGGGACATTTGCAAATATCGGAATACCCGAAAGAAAAACGATTTATGCAACCGGGTATTTTTGCTTCTTTCAATAAGCAAAATTCATTATCAAAACATTTTTTTATTTCACATAAATTGTTTTCCGCACCTTCTTTTAAACACATAAAATCTTTATCACAATTTGT
>CAZCPV010000313.1:0-2546 GCA_964500765.1 uncultured Draconibacterium sp. | reverse complement strand
CTTTAATTTCAATAATAACATACAGCTTGATTTAACTTTGGCAAGAGGGCTGAATTATTATACCGGTGCTATTTTTGAAGTTGTTTCCGACGAAATACAAATAGGAAGTATTTGCGGCGGAGGCAGATACGATGATTTAACCGGTGTTTTCGGATTGAAAAATGTTTCCGGGGTCGGAATCTCTTTCGGTGCCGACAGAATTTACGATGTTTTGGAAAATCTGAATCGTTTTCCGGAAAGTTCTTACGAAAGTGTAAAAATTATGTTTGTAAATTTCGGAAAAAAAGAAGAAAAATATTGCTTGCCGGTTTTAACTGAAATAAGAAATAAAGGTATTCCTTCGGAAATTTATCCGGATGCGGCAAAAATGAAAAAACAAATGAAATACGCAAACAGCAACAATATTCCGTTTGTTGCCATTGCCGGCGAAAACGAAATTGCCGAAAATAAATTTACATTGAAAAATATGCTTACCGGCGAGCAACAATTTGTTGAAAAACAACAACTAATTGACCTTATTCAGTAAAAATACCCTTGCTATTTTAAAATAAATTTGTCGGTAAATAATTGATTTTTCGAAACAATTTTTACAATATATAATCCGCTCGAATATCGGTTTAAATCAAATCGTGATATTTGATTTTGCAATTTATTCGATACGATTAATTTTCCGTTTATATCATAAATAAAAAGCAGGCAATCGGCAAAATTTTTATCAATAACGTATAATTCTTTTCCGTAAAGGGAAATGTTGATATTGTTTTGATTATTTATTTCAATATCGGAAAGTTCGCTTTTTGTAAATACGAGTGAAAATCTGTTTTTCTCAACACCTTCGCTTATAAATGTTTTATAACGATTTTGTTTAAAAATGTCGGTATATGTTTTTAAAAAATTGTCTTTTAGGTAGATATTGAGATTGTTTGAAAGATTCTCCGAATTGTTAAATGAAAAAGTATAATAACCGGACGTGTTTGTTTCAATCCCCAAAGGTATATCGTAATTATCCGTTATTTCGGGTATTGCCTGAATTATTAAATCTTTATCTTCACAGACAGAATAAAGATTAAGCTCGTCATTAATTTTCAATGCTTCGGCATCGTAATTCAAATCAATATTTTCGGTGGCATGGTTGGTAAATGCAATCATAATATTTTTATTTCGGTTGTTACCGGAAAGATTAACATACAACCGTTTTATATTTTCCGGCGAATTTTTTTTGAAAAAAACCGAATTATTTATTCGTCTTATCGAATTTGAAAAATTTACCGTTCCGTTTTGCAAAGCTTTTACGAAAAAACCTTGTCCGGGAGCAATATAACCGTTAAAAGATTTTCCGCCGCCGGTTCCGGAAACATAGCCCGACAAATTATAAACTCCGTAATCTTCCGAAGTGTAATTTTGCGAATAATCGTCGTCCCAAAGGTAAATTGCTCCGTTTAAGGTACCGCTGTTGTTTAAATTAATAAAATCATCGGCATAAATTGAGGAAGGGTAGGGATTTCCGATAAGATTCCATCCGTCGGAACTTATTCCGTAACCGGAATTGGTAACATTTACGGAAAAATTTCCGGTATTTGGTTTTCCCGAGAGTTTAAAGTTTATTTGTTCGTAAGGTCCGTAATAAGCATATCCTTTTGCCGGCAGCATAATTCCGCTTGCTTGTGTCCAGCCGTAAATCCAATCGGGATTATTGTTTGTTTCGTTGTATAAATAAAAATTTGGATTTGTGTAACCGTTGCTAAGTTGTGTAAATACAGCACTGTTGCCGTCTGAAACATGTGCCGAAAGATAGTGGTATCCGCCGCTTTGTAAATTTCTGTCAAGCGTAACTGTCCCGTTTCCGGAAATATTTCCGTTATCAAGATAAGATGCTGTGTTGGTATAGTCGCCTTTCAGGGTGATTTTCCCGTTTAAGATAAGATTATTGTGAATGTTTAAAGATGCGGAAGAATTTACCGTTAATTCGGAGTTTAATGGTATTTGCATTCTGTTGCATTCAGCATTTGAATTTATAACGGGCATATAATCTGCCGTTTCCGGAATGTAAACATCATCGTAAGCATCTGCCGTGCCTTTTGTCCAATTTGAATATGTTTGCCAATCGCTTGATGTAATACCTGTCCACGATCCTTCAATTAATGTAATCGTGTATGGGTTAAGCCATGTTACAGGATTTGCCGTCCCCGATATTTTTATGTAAATTTCATTAGCTCCGGAAGGGACATTTACATATAATTTTGCAGGAAAAGAACTTACCGGTCGAGAGCAAAGCATATTTTCCGAAGCATCATAAAATGCTATGGTATGTACGCCGGATGCCGAACCGTCAACAGTTAAAGTAACGGCATGTTTTCCGCTTACGTCAAGTTTAAAAACATCGTCATCGCCGGTTTGTAAATTTTGTTGATAGGTAATAAATCCGATAACCGGTTTATTAAAATTAAGTTTATATGCTAAATCAAATCTTTTCGGCTCGTCAATACCTCTGATAATATTGTAATAATCAGAACCTTCACTTGTGTGGAATATATCGTTTAAGGTTG
>CAZCPV010000312.1:0-2586 GCA_964500765.1 uncultured Draconibacterium sp. | reverse complement strand
ATTTATTGTCAATATAGCCGTGTGTATCAGAGAGTAGTCCTATTTTTGTCATATTAATTTCCGATAAATTCCGTAAAGTTTTCTTGTGTAATTACTTTGTATTTATGTTGCGGATATGTTTCGGCAAACTTATTCGGTAATTTTACTTTTTTTGTTTTTTGCCACTTAAATTCATAAGCATATAATATTCCGTTTTTTTCTTCGATATAATCAATTTCTTGTTGCTGTTTTGTTCGCCAAAAATAAGAATTAACCCAATTTTTATTATATTCATTAAATTTTCTTCTTTCACTGATTAAAAAATTTTCCCATAAAGCACCTTTATCATTTCTTATATTTAATGAATTAAAGTTTGTAATTAATGAGTTACGAATTCCGTTATCGTAAAAATATATTTTTCTGCTTGTGCTTATTTCGGAACGTAAATTTCTGCTTAAAGGGTTTAATCTGAAAATTACAAATGCTTTTTCCAATAAATCAATATATGTTTGAACCGTATTTTTATCAATTTGAACTAATCGTGCAATTTCATTGTATGAAACCTCGTTTCCGAGTTGTAAAGCCAAAGCACGTAAAATTTTTTCCA
The DNA here is from genome assembly GCA_964500765.1 of uncultured Draconibacterium sp. Lineage (GTDB taxonomy): Bacteria > Bacteroidota > Bacteroidia > Bacteroidales > JAADGE01 > JAADGE01. The sequence continues at coordinate 2,000 of CAZCPV010000312.1, read as the reverse complement.
ATACATTCGGTTTTTTTATACTTTTATATGTAAATAAATCTTTATATAAATAGCTTCCCGTAAGCTGATTTAAAATTTCTTTTTCCTCACCCGGATGATTTATTACATCAGGATACGAACCATAAATTAAGCGTTGTTCAAGTTGTTGAACAGCAGTAAGATAGTCCTTGTGTTCAACAAGTTCTTCCCAACTTACGGGATACAACATATATTCCCATTTTCTGCCTGTTAAGGGTTCATTAATTTCATTTGCCAATTCCAAGGCAGATGAACCGCTTATCAGTAATTGTTCCGGTTTTATCCTGTCAACTATAATCTTTGCCGTTAATCCGATATTTTTTATTCTCTGTGCTTCATCAATAAAAATAAAAGAATGTGTTCCGATTATTTGTTTCAGTTTTTCAAAACCTGCATTTTCAAGTTCTTGTCTTACATTTAAATCATCACCGTTTAAAAATAAATAATCTTTTTGTTCATCGGCTATTTTTTTTAATAAAGTTGTTTTTCCGGTTTGTCTCGGCCCTAAAACAACAATTGCTTTACCTCCGAACATTTTTGATTTTATTATAGTTTCTAATTTTCTCTTAATCATAATAAATACAGTTAATTCACCAAATTAATATACTTTTTAGCGAATTAATTCACTAAAAGTACTATATTTTCAGATATTATATTCACTAAAAATAATATATTTATGAATAAATAATTCACCAAATATAATATAAATTTGGTGAATATACATAAATTTTTTTCTTTTTTCAGTTATCCATTAAAAATAGATAATTTTGCCGATAAGAAATCAGAAACATGCACATTTTTTATACACCCGATATTCAAAAAGATTTTTATACGCTTTCGCAGGAAGAATCCAAGCACTGTGTAAAGGTTTTACGTTTAAAAACAGGCGATAAAGTGTTGCTTATTAACGGGAAAGGGAAATTATTTACCTGTGAAATTATTGACGATAGTCCGAAAAAATGTTCCGTAAAAATACTTGATATAACAGAAAAACAGAGCAGAAAAAAGTTTACGGTTCACATAGCAATTGCTCCGACCAAAAACACTAATCGTTTTGAAACTTTTCTCGAAAAAGCAACGGAAATAGGAATTGATGAAATTATTCCGTTTATCGGAAGATATTCCGAAAGGAAAAATATAAAACCGGAACGTCTCGAAAAAGTTATTATATCGGCGATAAAGCAATCGAAAGCATTTTTTAAACCCGAATTGAGAAATTTAACGACTTTTGACAAATTGATAAACACCGATTTTGACGGGGAAAAATACATTGCTCATTGCTACGAAACAAATACTAAAAAGCACATTAAAGAAGTTTATAAGAAAGGAGAAAATGTTTTAATATTAATAGGACCCGAAGGCGATTTTTCGGAGAAAGAAGTGCAACAGGCAGTATCAAAGGGTTTTACGGAAGTAAGCATTTCCGATTCTCGCCTGCGAACCGAAACTGCGGGTATTGTTGCCTGCCAAATTATTGATTTTATGAACAGCTGATGAGTTATGAATTATGCGAAATATTATCAAACAAAAATAAATAACTTTTAAAATAATAGAAATTGTATCTTTCAATGTATTTTTTTAAGTCGAAATATGCCGGATAAAATAAAACAAAAGGAATACAATGAATTAGTTGAAACTATTAAGCAGATTGTAGTATCTGCTCGAAATAGTATTGCTGAAACCGTAAATAAAACCATGATATCAACCTATTGGAATATAGGTAAATATATAGTTGAATTTGAGCAAAAAGGACAAAAAAGAGCCGAATACGGAACAGAATTATTAAAGAATTTATCATCCGATTTGACTTCAAAAACAGGAAAAGGTTTTTCGCAGAGAAATCTATATAATATGAAACGGTTTTATATTGAATTTCCGATTTTGCAGACACTGTCTGCAAAATCGGAAAATGATATATTAATCAATTCTGTTAATCAACTAAATTGGTCTCATTTTGTAAGACTTTTAAGCGTAAAAGATAA
>CAZCPV010000311.1:0-2595 GCA_964500765.1 uncultured Draconibacterium sp. | reverse complement strand
CAATATTGGTAACCGAGTTTCGCCGGGCAGTATATCAAGCATTAAAGGCAGACCAACAAAATATTCATCATGCTACCGTTGAAAAATTTATTGAATACCTTGTTGAAAGTTTTGTATTTTACAGAGTTAATCGTTTTGATATAAAAGGCAAAAAACAACTTGCAACTATGGAGAAATACTATTTAGCGGATGTTGGATTATTAAATGTTTTAGTTGGCAGAGAAAAAACTTCTGACAGAGGACATATCCTGGAAAATGTTGTTTATCTGGAATTATTAAGAAGAGGATATAAAGTTTGGACAGGCAGATTACGTAACTCGGAAGTAGATTTTACGGTTAAAAACAGTACCGGAGAAATCGAATATTATCAGGTTTCATGGGAAATTTCTAATAAAGAGACTCAAGAAAGAGAATTTGCACCATTGGAGAAGATAAAAGATAATTACCCGAAATTTTTATTGACAACTGATGCTTTTACGCAAAACAAATCCGGAATAATTCATAAAAATGTATTCAATTGGTTATTAGAAATAAAATGAAAAGAGTAACTTTACAATTGGTATTGAACTGAACGTGTATTAAAAAAAGCGAACGGGTTTTTGAAATAAAACAGTTTTAATTAAAACATTAAAAAACTTTTAAAATCATGAAAAAATTAGTAATTATCCTATGCTTTGGCTTTTTGAGTTTTAACTCATTTTCACAAGGGTATATAAAAATTTATTCCGATTTGCCCGAAGAAACGGCACAATTTATTGTTTATTTGAATAAAGAAGCACAAGATGCTTATCCTTCCGACGAAACGGAAATTGAAGGTTTGTTGCCGGGTAAATATACCTTGCAGGTAAGTTTTAATTCGGATACAATTGCCGATTGGACAAAAACGTTTAAACTGAAAAAAAACGAGCATCTTACATTTAAAGTTGAGAAAATAAACAAATTTTCTAAAGACATAAGCAAACTCGGGCGAAATATGAAAAAAGACACCAAAGACGATGACGGATTAGTACAATATTACAGACTGGTGCAGGTAAGAGAAGAAAAGAAATAGACATCATTTATTCGGATTTCCGTTCCCGATATTTTATTCTGTCAGGAAATGCTTTCGGTTTAAAGACGGATGAATTATAAAATAAACGAATACATTCTTCGATACCTTCGGTAACGCCGGGGTGGGGATGCACGGTTTTATATACTTCATCCAGTCCGTTTGCCTCGTCGATAAGGTGGGCAACCGACACAATAAATGCCGATGCCTGGGGACTTGCCGCACGCATTCCCAAAATACGGTTTTTGCCGTCGTTACTGACAATTAATTTCACAAAACCTTTTGTGTTTCGCATGGCTATTGTTCTGCTTACCAACTCATTAGAGTAATATGCAACTTTATAGGGAATGCCGGCGGCTTGTAATTGTTTTTCATTTCTTCCGACAGCTGCCACTTCGGGTTTAAAAAACATTAAAGTTGACATATTTTTATATGTAATTTTATCTTTTAAATTACCGTATATTTTATCAACAATGTGTCTGGCTTGGACTTGTGCGATATTAAAAAGTTGCCCGTGTCCGGTAATATCACCGGCAGCAAAAATATGGTTTGTTTTTATTTCTTTTAATGAGCAATATTCATCCATATGAATAACTCCGTGTTTTCCGGAAGGAAAACCGATATTTTCCAAACCTGTGTTTTCGGTATTCGGAATACGCCCTATGGCAATTAATGCTGCATCAACTTCAATCACTCGGCTGTGTCCTTTTTCATAATCCAAAACAACTTCTAACATATTGTCTTTCTTTCTTATTGTTCTCAGCGAAGCATCGTAATGAATTATAACTCCGTTATTCTCAAGGTTTTCCGAAACAAAATCACTGACATCGTCATCTTCGAAAGGTACAACTCTGTTTGTACGGTCAAGAAGATGAACTTCGGTTTGATTAAAGTTAGAAAAAATAGTTGCGAATTCGCAACCGATAATTCCGGAACCTATTATCATCAGTCTTTCCGGAAATTTCTTAAGATTTAAAATGTTATCGGAATTAAAAATTAATTTTCCGTCGGTCGGTATATTCGGATATTCTCGCGGACGCGAACCGGTTGCAATAATAAAATATTCGCCCTTTATAAGTTTTGTATCATTACCGTTTAAAACTTCAACCGTATTGCCGTCTTTAAATTTTGCATAACCTTTTATTAAAGTAATTGAACCATTTTTTGAATTTCTGCCGGAAAAAGTTTCAATTTGCGAAAGCATTTGATATTGCCTTTCTTTTGCGGCCTGTATAACGCTTCTTCTTACTTCCGTGAAATCTACGTTTAAGCCGGCTGCCCTGTACCCTCTGTTTACTTTTGACGCTATGGCATAATCGGAAGATAATTCCCACATGGTTTTAGAAACCAAAGCACCGTTCATAATGCCTGCACCGCCGATTTCGCCGGCTTCGATAATACAAATATTTTTTTTATAATCAAGTGCTCTTGCCGCCGCAGAAAATCCGGCTGCTCCGCTTCCGATTATTACAAGGTCGAACTTATTCATTATTAATTTTTTATTAAGAACGGTAAAGTAAGAATAATTTTATAAAAAAGACAAAAAA
>CAZCPV010000310.1:0-2620 GCA_964500765.1 uncultured Draconibacterium sp. | reverse complement strand
TTTTTTCTGTTGGCAATGTCAAGTTGTCTTTGCGGGGGGATTTTATTATGGCAGCCGCCGCAAGCTCCTCTGTCGATTGTTGCTACGGCAATACCGTTTTTAACGTTATTTCGGATACGGGTATATGCTTTTGTAAGACGCTCTTCAATTTGAGCTTTTATTTTTTCCGATTCTTTTATCAGTTTTTCTTCTTCAACTTTTGTTTCGCCGGTAATATCGTCCAGTTCGTCTTTCTTTTCTTTCAGTTCTGCTTTTTTCTCTTTTATAATTTCTTTTATTTCTTTAATTTGCTCTTTTTCAGCTTTAATCTTTTCTTTGTATTCTTTTATACGTTTTTCACTAAGTTCAATTTCAAGATTTTGAAATTCAATTTCTTTGTTTAAAGAATCAAATTCACGATTATTTTTAACCGTCATTTGTTGTTTTTCGTATTTCTTTACTTTTTCTTCCGATTCAACGATTTTATTTTTATAATCGTTTAAAGCATTTGTAAATGTTTCGATTTCATCTTTAAATTTTGCGGTTCTTGTTTCCAAGCCGATAATTTCATCTTCTAAATCGCTTATTTGCAGCGGTAATTCGCCTCTTAATGTTCTTATTTCGTCAATTTTTGAATCAATGGTTTGTAATTGAAACAATAATTTTAATTTTTGTTCTTCTGTTTGATTAATTGTATCTGCCATTTTATAAATAGTTAATCGGGTTTGTATTTACGTTTGATAAAAAGCATGCAAAGTTATTAAATTTTTTTGTAAGAATATCAAAAATCAACTCTTTTGTGTATTGTTCAGTTTCGAAATGTCCGGCGTCTGCTATAAGTATCTTATTATCAGCATCAAAGAATTCGTGATATTTAAAGTCGGAACTTATGTAAATATCCGCTTTTTGTTTTATTGCATGTTTCAGAAGAAAACTTCCGCTGCCGCCGCATAATGCAACTTTTTTTACGGGTTTGTCGAGTAGGGCGGTATGTCTGATTATTCCGGTATTTAAAGTTGATTTTATTTGTTTCAGAAAATCAATTTCCGGAATTTCATTTTTTGATTCGCCGATCATTCCCGCACCGGTTTTTTCGAAAGAATTATTTAATGTGTATATGTCATAAGCAACTTCTTCGTAGGGATGTGCATTTATAAGAGCATTAATAACTTTATTCTGAATGAAATACGGAAAAATTGTTTCAAATCGGATTTCCGGTTCTTTGTGTATTTTTCCTTTTTCGCCGACATAAGGATTGGTGTTTTCTCCGGCTCTGAATGTTCCGATTCCGCCGGTGCCGTATCCGCAATTATCGTAATTTCCGATGTGCCCGGCACCGGCTTCAAAAACTTTTTCGCTTACTTTTTCAAAATGTTCTTTCGGAATAAAGGTTACAAGTTTTCGTAATGAATTTTCAATCGGCAGCAGCGGTTTGCAATTAATTAATCCGAGTTTTTTACAAAGAATTGAATTTACACCTGTGCTTATATTGTCAAAATTTGTGTGAACAGCATAAATTGCAATATCGTTTTTTATTGCCTTAATGATTGTTTGTTCAACATAATTGCTGCCGTTTATTTTTTTCAGTCCTTTAAAAATTATCGGGTGGTGAGAAATAACCAAATTCGCACCTTTTTGAACGGCTTCTTCAACAACTTCGGGTGTTGTGTCCAATGTTATTAAAATTGATGTTATTTCGCTGTTTTTATTGCCCGTAATTAATCCGGCGTTATCGTAATTTTCTTGTAAAGAAAGCGGTGCAATGGTTTCGAGGTAATTTGTTATATCTTTAATTTTCATATTAAATCAGTATAAAAAAGTTCGGATAAAATGTGAATTTATAATTTATAGTTCGTAATCGTTTCATAATCAGGTATGTCCTTTAAAAAAGTATAGTTTCCGGTTTTGTAATCGGGTTTACAGCAATAATGTTTCATTCCGTTTGTAACAATCAGGCAGTCGGCTTTAAAAGTCATGTTGTATCGGGCAATTTGGTCGAATGTTTTTTGTGTGATATTAATTTCGGGTGCTTTACATTCAATAATTACAACAGGTTCTAATTTTGTATTGAATAAAACAATATCTGCTCTTTTTTCGGTATCATGAACTTTCAGTTGTTTTTCTACCGACAACAATCCTTTAGGATATTGTTTTTCAGTTATAAGATAATGAATAAATTGCTGACGAACATGTTCTTCGGGTGTAAATGCCACATATTTTTTCCGTATAATGTCAAAAACTTTCAGTTTGTCGTTTTCTTTCAGAATTTTTAATTGACATTCGGGAAGATTAAGTTTTTGCATAGGGCAAAATTACAAAATTCTTATTCATAAATCAAAAAAGAAGCATAATCAACGACTTCCGATGAAGGATAAACTTCGCCGGAATTTCCGTATTTCAGAAGTTCTGTTTTTGCTTTGTCAGAAATTGTATTTGCATATTCGAGTAATGTTGCGACGGGACCGTATCCGCACATGCTTATATCGTTTTCTTTGACAGTGTTAATTAAATTTTCCGGATTTAGTTTCAGAATTTCATTTATTGCTTTTCTGTCTTGTTTTTTTCCTGTTTCGGGGCTTACATAATGCGAAAAATCCGTTGATGCTATGATGCAAATTTTTCTGTTCAGTTTCAGTGCAGC
>CAZCPV010000309.1:0-2624 GCA_964500765.1 uncultured Draconibacterium sp. | reverse complement strand
ACTGATACCCATTACTTCCGCCATTTCTTTTTGCCCGGCTTCATCGTGGGGAACAAATTCGTGCAAAGGCGGGTCAAGTAAACGAACCGTAACCGGTAAATCTTGCATTGCTTCAAAAATACCTTCAAAATCTTTTCGTTGTATCGGTAATAATCTGTCAAGAGCTTCTCTGCGTCCTTTTTCATCTTCGGCAAGAATCATTTCACGCATGGCAACAATTTTTTCGCCTTCAAAGAACATGTGTTCTGTTCTTGTAAGACCGATACCTTTTGCACCGAAATTACGAGCAACGGAAGCATCTCTCGGTGTATCGGCATTTGTTCTTACATACATACGAGCATGTTTATCAGCCAATTCCATTAATTCGGCAAAATCACCGCCGACTTCGGGGTCGATGGTTGCTGTTTTTCCTTCATAAACTTCACCGGTAGAGCCGTTCAGCGAAACCCAATCGCCTTCTTTAAAAGTAACACCGCCTGTTGTAAGTGTTCTTTTTTTATAATCAATTTTCAATTCGCCGGCACCTGACACACAGCATTTTCCCATTCCTCTGGCAACAACGGCAGCATGCGAAGTCATTCCGCCTCTTTCGGTTAAAATACCTTTTGCCACATTCATTCCTTCAAGGTCTTCGGGAGAGGTTTCTATACGCACCAAAATTGTATTTTCAAATTTATCGGCTTCATCGGCAAAGAAAATAATTTGTCCGGTTGCCGCACCGGGTGATGCGGGTAATCCTTTTGCCACAACATTAGCTCCGGAAATTGCTTCTTTTTCAAATACGGGATGAAGAAGTTCGTCAAGTTTTTCGGGTTCTTGACGCATAATTGCGGTTTTTTCGTCAATCATTCCTTCTTTAAGCATATCCATTGCTATTTTTACCATTGCAGCACCGGTTCTTTTTCCGGTACGTGTTTGAAGTAACCAGAGTTTACCGTCTTGAATGGTAAATTCGAGGTCTTGCATATCTTTGTAATGCTTTTCGAGTTTATCTTGAATTTCATTCAGTTCTTTATATTGCTCCGGCATTCTTTCTTCGAGAGAAGGATATTTTGAAGCCCTTTCTTCTTCCGTAACATGAGCTAATTTTGCCCATCTTTTTGAACCTTCGAGGGTAATTTGTTGCGGAGTTCTGACACCTGCAACTACATCTTCACCTTGTGCATTAATTAAATATTCTCCGGTAAAAATATTTTCACCCGTTCCGGCATCACGTGTAAAAGCAACTCCGGTTGCAGAGTTATTTCCCATATTTCCGAATACCATTGCCTGAACATTTACTGCTGTTCCCCATTCTTCGGGAATTTTGTTCATTTTTCTGTAATAAATAGCTCTGTCGGTATTCCAACTGTCAAAAACTGCCATAACGGCACCCCAAAGTTGTTCCCACGGGTCTTCCGGAAAATCGTGTCCGGTTTGTTTTTTTACGGCTGCTTTAAATTTTGTAACTAATTCTTTTAAATCATCTACCGAAAAATCAGTATCATTTTTATAATTATTGGCTTTCTTAACTTCATCCATAATTGCTTCGAAGGGGTCGATATCTTCTTTGGATTCGGGTTTCATACCAAGCACCACATCGCCGTACATTTGCACAAATCGACGATAGGAATCCCAAGCAAAACGGGCATTCCCGGATTTTTTTGCAATACCTTCGACAGCGGCATCATTTAATCCTAAGTTAAGTACTGTATCCATCATACCGGGCATGGATACTCTGGCGCCGGAACGAACGGAAACTAATAAAGGATTTTCTTTATCGCCGAATTCGGTTCCCATAATATTTTCTATTTGCTTAACGGCTGCTTCGACTTCGGGTTTTAATAATTCTACAACTTTTTCTTTTCCGAGTTGATTATATTCCGTACATACTTCCGTGGTAATTGTAAAACCCGGAGGTACCGGAACTCCGACAAGATTCATCTCGGCAAGGTTTGCTCCTTTACCGCCGAGCAAATTTTTCATTTCTGTTTTTCCTTCGGCTTGTTTATTTCCGAAAGTATAAACTCTTTTCATGTTACCCATTTTATTAGTATTTTAATTTATTAAAATTTTCAAGACAATTTACAAAAGTAAAATTAAATGTATAATTACAAAAAAAGCGGTATGTGTTTTAGAGTATAATTTTTAAGTTACCAAAAGAATTATATGTTTTATAAAAAAATTGAAACCTTTTGTAATAATCATTCGTAGATTCAAACAAGTAATTCAAGTAAAATTTAATGCTGTATGTAAAATTTAGGTAATTAAATTATTGAATGTTATAATTTTTTCGTAATTTTGTAATACTTAACATATAAAGAATGCTTCTGATTGCAAAGAGAGATACCCCGTATGTTCACCTATCCGATACCGATTGTATTTTTGAAATTAAAGGAAGTTCATATTCGGTTTTGATTGATGATATTTATCAAAAAGTTATCAATTGGATTGAAGAAAAATTTCCTGCTATTGAATGTGAAATAGATTGGAAATTCCAATTTGAAATGGTAAGCAGTGCATCTTTAAAAGGGATAATTAAAATTGTTGAAACTTTAGATAAATTTTCGGAACAAGGTAAAAAAATCCGCATTATTTGGATTAGTCCGGGCGGGGATACGGATATTATTGAAATAGGAGAAGAT
>CAZCPV010000308.1:0-2647 GCA_964500765.1 uncultured Draconibacterium sp. | reverse complement strand
ATGATTGGCACGAGCAACGTACAGGGTTTTTCCGTCGGGAGCAATAACCGGTGCGATTTCGGAATAAGGCGAATTGATGTTCAGCCCCATATTTTCTTTGGAATATTTTGAAATTTGATTGCTTAAGAGGTTTATTTTTCTTTTTTCGGCTTTAACGAGGAAATAATCTGCGGCAATTTTTGAACTTTGCCCTGCAACTACGCCCGTAAAATATCCGGAAAAGGAATACGTTCCGGTTGTGAATACTTTTTTTCCGTTTATGTAAAACATCAAATTATTTCCTGTTTTTTTTACGGACAAAATATTGTAAGAATATTTCGGTTTTATAAGGTCTTTTCGCCAAGTTGCTTTCTTTATGTAAAATAATTTTGAGTTTTTATAACCGTAGATTCGGAACCAACCTTCCGAGGCAATATCGAAAATCAAACTGTTTTTCCATGAAGAAGTTCCCCAAACCAGCCCGTATGCTGATTTTTCGGAGCCGGATAATTGTTTGATTTTTGTTTCGATATACCAATCTTTTTTTTCGTTGAGATTAATTTCTTTAAAACTCATTCTGAAAATATAATCGGCATCGCAGGAAGCAATTAAATTTCCGTTAACAATTTTTGTATATTTATCATCTGGCCAAAAATTTGAATTATCGTTAAAATTATCTTTAAAAATTTGGACGGGCTGGGTGTATGCCGGCATAAAAAGTATAACGGCAGAGATAAAACTTATTATTCCGGGGATCTTGTCAGCGAGATATTTTTTTAAGTGTTTCAAGTAATTTTTCTTTTGTTAAAGGTTTTGTTAAGTAATCGTCAAATATTTTTCCGTATTTTTTTATTTCCGAATCAACGGCATAAGCTGTAAGTGCAACAATGGGTACAGTATCATAACGTTTTTCTTTGCGAATTATTTTTGCGGTTTCGTAACCGTCCAATACCGGCATTCGAATATCCGTTAAAATTATATCCGGCATCGTATTTTTTAATATTTCGATAATTTCCTGTCCGTTTTCGGCTTCGATAATCGATATATTTTGCCCTTCAATCATGGCTTTAACTAATTCTCTGTTAATCTGCATATCGTCGGCATATACAATCGTAATATCGGAAATATTATCATCTGTTTTTACCGGAATATTTTTATTTTTTTGGTTTTTATCTTTTATTATTTCGACATTTCTTAAATATACGGTAAATTCGGAACCTTTGCCTTGTTCGCTTTCAACGGAAATTGAACCGCCCATCAAATTTACAAGGTTTTTTGTAATCGCCAAACCCAAACCGGTACCGCCGAATGTTTTAATATCTTGCCCTTCCGATTGCCTGAACGATTCAAAAATTGTTTCTTTTTGATTTTCGGGGATTCCTATTCCGGTATCTTTAACACTGATTTTTAAATCAACGGTACCGTTTTTTTTATTTTCGGAAATAATACTTAAAGTAACAGCCCCTTCATTGGTAAATTTTACGGCATTTCCGATTAAGTTCATCAGTATTTGTCGCAGGCGTACACTGTCGATATTTAATATTTCGGGTATATTTTCGTCGATTGTAATATTGAAACTTAAATTCTTTTTAAAAATATTATCGGCAAATAAATCCGTAATTTCTTTTATTAGTTTTCTTATATTATTCGGTTTTTTTAAGATTTTCATTTTTCCTGCTTCAATTTTTGATAAATCTAAGATATCATTAATTAAAACAAGTAAATTATTTCCGCTGACAATGATATTATTCATAAACGATTTATTTCGTTCGTCCGTAATACGTTTCGACAAAATGTCGGAAAATCCGATAATGGCATTCATCGGAGTTCTGATTTCGTGAGACATATTTGCCAAAAATTCACTTTTCAGGCGACTGGCTTCTTCTGCTTTATATTTTGCTTCCGTTAATTCGTTTTCGATTTTTTTAATTTTTGTAATATCGGTATATGATACGATTACTTTTGAAAAGTCGTCTCTTATTACATTAACTTTTAAAATAACATAATTCAAATTTCTGAACCTGTCGTAATACACGCTTTCTTCTTCAAATTCTTTTTTGCCTTCCGAAAACGCATTAAGCAATTTAAAGAAAATTTTATCTGATTCTTTGGTAAAAAAATCAGTCATGTGTTCAAATAAATAATTTTCATCGGGAACTTTAAAAAGTTTTATCGCCGATTTATTAACACGGGTTAATTTATGTTTTGCTTGTATTTTTTTATGAAATTCGGGGTGTGCGGAAACATACTCTCCTATATTATTTATGCCTTCTGCTTTTTTATCGTTAATTATTTTAATTATTTCAGCGTAATCTTCTTCCCACAAAGCAACCGGATTGTTGTCGAACAAATTACGGAAGCTTTCTTCGCTGGATAAAAGTTTTTGTTCTGCTTTTTTCTTATCGGTAATATCAATCATGGATACAATAACACGCTTATAATCATCTAATACAAAAAGTTTCAGCATCACATAAACCGGGTTTCCGTAATAGTTTTTTAGTTGCACGTCGTATTGAAATGATTTTTGATTTTGAGAAAACGCATATAAAATCTTCTTAAACATTTCAAACGAATTGTCGGTAAAAAACCGATGCGGATTATTATAAATAAATTCTTTTGACGGTGCTTTTAAGGTTTTTAACGTTTCTTTATTTATTTTAAGTAATTT
>CAZCPV010000307.1:0-2689 GCA_964500765.1 uncultured Draconibacterium sp. | reverse complement strand
GAAGGATGATGTATTTCTTCCTTCCTTTAATTTTTTATCGGACAACAGTGATTTTGAATATTGAAATAAAAAATGTTTTTAAAAAGGCGTTTTGAATACATTACAAAAATCCTAAGATTATCATAAGTAATACTAATTAAGGGCATAATTCAATGCCCTTTTTTACGATTTATAAAAAAAAATTAACAAAAGTTTTTCTTATTCTTATATTGCGGTGTTTTAAATCAGTTGAAAAATTTATGCCGAAAGAAAAAGAAAAGCAAAAAAAGAAACCGAAAAATTATTACGATGTAATAATAATCGGCGGAGGAATAAGCGGATTAACATCTGCTGCTCTGTTCGGTCGTTTCGGAATTTCATCCTGTGTTTTTGAAATGAATGAAAATACAGGCGGATATTTGGCGGGATTTGACAGAAAAGGATTTAAGTTTGATACGGCAATTCATTGGCTTAATGATTGTAACAGAACCGGTTTGGTTACAAAAGTTTTTCGAATAATAGGAAATGATTTTCCCGAAGCAAAGACACAAAAAAAGATTCGCCGGTTTGTTGATGAAAAATCCGATTATTTAATGACAAACAATCCGGATTTGTTGAAAGAAGAATTGATTAATAAAATTCCGGAAGATAAAAAAGGGATAAAGAAATTTTTCAGCGATGCAAAACGAATCTCAAAATCTTTTGATAATTATATAAATTTGGGTCGTTCGACAGAAACAATGAACCTATACAGAAAAGCAATATTCGGATTAAAAATGCTGAAATTTGCTTTGCCTTTTATTCCGCATTTGAAATATACCGGAAGCAAAGGAGTGATAAAAGGACTTAATAAATATTCCGGAAACAAGGAATTTCAAAATCTTTTCGGCTCGGAGCCCGATTTGCTTTCGTGTTTGGTGCCTGTTGCTTGGGCTTATTCAAATAATTTTCAAAAAACACCTTCGGGCGGAAGCCGAGAATATCCGTTTTGGTTGAAAAAATATGCCGAAAAATTCGGGAATGAGATTTTTTTGAAATCGAAAGTTACGGAAGTCCTTGTTGAAAATAATACGGTTAACGGTGTTAACGTTTTAATGAATAATGAAACTGTAAGCGTAAACTGCAAATATGTTATTGCTGCATGTGATGCCGAAACGTTGTTAAATAAAATGTTGCCTTCGGATTTGGTTTCCGAAAAGAAAAAAGAAAATTTGAGCAATGCCGAATTGTATTCTTCCGCATTTACGGTATCTGTTGCACTTAATTGCCCGGCAGAAAATTTAGGTTTCGGAGAAGAAAATATATTCTTTTTTAATTCGAAAGTAAATCATGAAGATTTAACCGGCGGCGATGCTTATAAAAGCGGACTTCATATTTCGGCACCTTCGGTGAAAGACAAATCGCTTGTGCCGGAAGGATGCGGAACGCTGAATTTGTTTATTCCCGCCGAAATACATAATCATAATTTTTGGGCATGCGAGAAAGACGGCGAAGGAAATTTTATACGAACGGAAAAATATCGTTGTTTAAAGAAAGAATTTGCCGAAATTTTGATAAACCGAACGGCGGAAAGATTTGCTCCGGATTTGAAAAAACACATTTTATTTTATGATGCGGCAACACCGATGACTTATTTGCGATATACCGGAAATAAAAACGGAACAATGATGGGACAAAAGCCGAGCAAAGAAAATATTTTGAAAAAAACGGCTTCGTATAAAACGCCCGTAAAAAATTTGTTGCAAAGCGGACATTGGGCAGATTTGGGCGGCGGTGTGCTGATTGCCGTAAAATCGGCATTAAATACGACTTTAATGGTATTGAAAAAAGAGAATAAACGTAAATTTAAATTACTTGCGGGTTATATTGACGGGGAAAAAGGTATTGAAAGTATTAATTCGAAGTAGTAAAAACCGGATTATTGTCGGTATTTTTTTACAAAAGGCATTAACGGAAGCAAAAAAGGGATATTTAAAATAAAAAAAAAGAATTCAAAAATAACACTGCTGTTTTCGGCTTTTTTACCTTTCAATCGGCTTATGAATGCATCAAAAGTATTGCCGGCAAGGTTACCGAAAAAAATCATTCGGATAATTATTTGTATGTGTTCGGCAGTTTTATTTCCGTAAAATTCAATAAGTTTATCAGTCATTTCTTTGTCCGGATTTCGATTTGTTTCGGCATAATGTTGAGCATAGAGCAAAGCCGTTAATTCATATTCGGAAGCATCGGTATGAAATTGCAGATTGAACATATTTTTCACTTCATCGGAACTTATTCCGCTTTTTATTGATTGCTTTGCATGAAACCAAGCACAATAAACACAACCGTTTACGGCAGTTACTACGGTCATTATTTTTTCAAAAAATGCTTTGCTGATATTTTTATCCCGCATTGTTGAAAATATCTGCGGTGTTTTCAGTATAAGAAATCCCAAATCGTTTAAAAGTGATTTTAAAGTATATATTTTTCGATTGAAAGATTTTGTCATTTTATGTGATTGAAGGTTTTCGGTTTAATTAACTTTTCTTAAACTTTCTTTTGTCGCTTTTCTTCCGGCTTCAATCAGTTCTTTTGCTTTTAAAAAATCGAAATGACTTGCCTAACGGCGTGAAATATTTATCAATATATCGGGTTTGTATTTTTCAATATTCATTACGGAAAGTTTGTGTGTCAGTAAATTGGTTGATTTGCTTAAGAGGGTAAAATA
>CAZCPV010000306.1:0-2731 GCA_964500765.1 uncultured Draconibacterium sp. | reverse complement strand
TTTTGTAACAGCGGGCTTGTGTTTAATTGGGTGCAGCGGGGGAATTTCGGCATTTAATTTTATTTATATTCTTCGGAAACAAAAACTTTACAGGAGAAAGGGTTGTAAAAATATTTATCGTGCAAGTTGATTGATTTTTGCCTGACGGTCGTATTTTGAATTTCCTATTCTGTAAACGACAGAAAATTTTATTCTCGGATAATATTGAATATCTTGATAATACAGATAAAAATTATCAATTTGATATTCAGTTACGCGAAATCTTGAATCAAAAATATCTTCTGCTTTGATATAAAAGCTAAAACGTTTTTTCAGCACATCAAAATTAAGCGATGAATTAACATAAAAATCATATTTTTCTGTTTGAAAAAAACCGACTTCTTTTGAATGATATATTGAAATTATTTTCAGATTAAATTTATTGAAAAATTTATGAGAAACAGAAAATCTTCCTGTATAAGCATAAGTTTTTTTGTTAATAACGTTATTTTTGTACTCACCGTCAATCTGTTTGTAATATAAGTCAGTATTTAATCTTATTTTTATTGTTTTATAAATATTCTTAAAAAAACTGAATTCTGAACCGACAAAGTCTTTATTTGCACAATTCGCATAAGTTTGCAAAACAACGTTTTTGTTAAAATATTCATCAAAATAGATTTCGTTTACATCATCTATATCATTTTTAGTATTATACTCGTATAATGAAAATGTGAGATTGCCGTTTTTTATGTTTTTAAAATAAGTAAAATCAAAAGAATTAACAGCGGCAAATTGTAAATTCGGATTTCCTGTTGAAATATAGTCAATATTTGAACGGTCAATATAGGGGTTAAGGTAATTTACGGGCGTATTTACTCGTCTGCTGTAGCTTAACGAAAAACTGTGCCCGGATTTTGTTCTGTATGAAATATGCAAAGACGGATAAAAATTATCATATTTCTTATTTAAATTGGATTCGGGTATAAATTGATTAAGAATATAATTATCACGTTCATATCTTAATCCGATTTTATAATGAAATAAAAGTATTTTTCCCGAAAAAGTTGTGTAAAATTCATAAATCGGTTTATCTTTTGTATATTTCTGACTTAAAATTTCGTTTAATCTCGAATTTTTATATTTGTAAGAAGAAGTATCAACCAAATTTTCATAATTATTTTTATATATCGGTTTAATTACAAAACCTGTTTTAGTTTTCAAATTCTTATTAAAAACATGAGTATAATCGCCTCTTATATTTAAATTCAAATAATTTGAATATCCTTTTGTCTCTTTTAATGTTTTGTATGCTGAAACAGTAGTTTTTTCTTCAGTTTCATCCCCAAAATATTCATGCATATTTGTATAAGATAAACTGATATACAAAGCGTTCTTTTTTTTGTTAAATGAATGATCAAAATCAATTGCTCCGTAGAAACCGGAATTATAGTAAAATCCGATTGAATTTGCATTATATTCATACGGATTACTGTATTTTTTGAGAGTTGAAATTGTGTTTTGGTTCGTTTTATTATAATATTGATAAATTGTTTTGACAGTAAGAGAAGTTTTTTTATTTATTTTGTAAGTCAGGTCAAAATAAGGTTTAATCATAGTTGCATTTGTATTCCAATCTTCGGTTATTTTTGAATAGAATGATGTGTCATTATCAACTTGAGAAAAACTTTCTTGCAGATTCCCGTAATCCAATATTTTTGTAAAAGTGTAAACATAAAAATTAAAATCGATATTTTTACTGTTTTTGAAATAAGTAGTCCAAACTCCGTATCTCGGCATTGTAGTATAAATAATACCCAGAGCAAACAAACTGCTTTCAGCCGGGTTCTTTTTCAAAACAATATTTACAATTATGTTTGTATTTGTTGCAGAATATTCAGCCGAGGGATTTGTAATTACTTCAATTCTTTTTATTTGTGATGCAGGCATAGTTTCAAGGTAGTTTTGCAACATTGCCTGTGTCTTTTTGGTCGGCTTTCCGTTTACCCATATTTGGGCATTTTGTCCTCTTACAATAATACTGCCGTTAATGTCTATATAAACACCGGGAGCATTTTCAACGGCATCTTCCGCAAAAGCATTTTGTATGCTTTCGTCATTTGCCGTTAAGTAAATTCTTTTGTCGGTTTCTAAAGCGTATATTTCTTTATTTGCCGTAACGGTTACTTCATCTAATTGGGTATCTTTTTTTGTGAGAAAAACAGTTATGACGGTATCTCGGCGAATTTGTATTTTTTTGTATTCGGGTTTATATGCGATGGCTGTAATTCGTAAAATGTAATTCCCCGGCCTAATATTTTCTGTTTTAAATTTCCCTTTTTGATTTGTAATACCGTTTTTTATAAAACTGCTGTCTTTTGCCGAAAGTAATGTAAGGTTTATATATTCAAGCGTTTTGTTTTCCGAACGGTCTTTAATAATGCCGACTATGCTAAAATTTGCGGTATCTTTTTGTGAAAAACCGACGGAAAAAATCGGAATAAAGGAAAAAAGAAACAATAGTTTGTGTATCATTTTTTAGTGTTTTATAATTTTTACTTCAACTCGTCTGTTATTTTGTCTGCCTTTTGCGGTATTGTTTGTGTCAATCGGTTTTGTGCTGCCGTAACCTTTGTATGTAAGGCGAGTTTTATTTATGCCTTTTGAAATTAAAAATTCGGCAACGGCTTTTGCTCTGTTTTTTGAAAGTTCTTTGTTTATTTTATCACTTCCGGTATTATCGGTGTGTCCG
>CAZCPV010000305.1:0-2750 GCA_964500765.1 uncultured Draconibacterium sp. | reverse complement strand
ATTTCCGTTAAATCTAATTAAATGAATAGAGGCACGTTCTACCGGTAAATAAATTAATCCAATTGAAAAATTTTCCAAGAAATCAATATGCTTCCGCATAAAAACATGAAAACTTCTTTTTTCGTCCATTGAAATCAATTTAAAATCATTACGTAAATGCTGACCTACAATTTTAAATTCTTTTCGTGTAAGAGCAATAATTTTCTTTTTTTCCGTAATCAATTCTTCTATTTTTTCTACAGTATATTCCATGATTGTGTTCCTAAAATATTTTGCATTTAATTTTTATACACTCTTTGCTTTATTTAGTCTGTTCTGCACAAGTTCCGCTGTTGCCCAATATACTTCTTTCCGCTCTTCTTCGGTTAAACCGATTGCGTCAAATATTATGTCGTCAAGTTCTTTTCTGTCGGGTAACGGATTCGGCTCTTGGTCGGGAATTGGTTTGGTTGGGTCAAAGCCGAGTTCGGTGAAGATGGAAGAAAGCTCACGCGTAATCTTTTTGGGTTCTATGTTTTCAATAATGAGAAACTCTATTCGTTTTACATCATATACAGGAAGTTTGAGAACGCCTTCGCCCATTCCGTGAAAACCTTTCAATTCTCTAAAGAGTGCATAGATTGTAGAATTAAGAATTATTGAGTAATTGTAATTATTTTCTTTATCATCAAAAGTAATTCCGTAAAATTTATCCGATTCAAATATTTTTAAAGTGTTCAAATAAACTCGATTTATATCATTAATTGATTCCATCCAAAAAGCATCTGCCGGTTTCCACTCCCCTACATTCCACCACAGTTTCCTAGACTTACATGTTGGACGTTCATTTACTGGAATATATTTCCCTCTCTTCTCATCTTTCCATTCTTTTTTTTGTTCTCCCCAACTTATATATAGTGCTGCAAATGAATTACTCAACTTTGTTTTGCTAAAATTACACATAAAGACTAAATATTTAAGAGATTCTCTAATCAAAATAATTTCATTCGATTCTCTAGGATTTTTAATCACCGGTTTCAAAAATTCATCTTCAATCAAAAACAATTTGTAATCTTTATCGCCGGATTTGTATTTGCTCGGTTTAACAACGCGTAAGTTTTTCTCTTTTATTTCTTCAACGGTTTTAATGTTTTTTAAGTTCTCAATTTTATCAAAATCAAGTTCCGTAATTTTACCGGTTAAATCTTCTATGTAGAAAAAGTCGTTTGCTCCGGTTGTAAATCCGCGACGCACTTCCGCAATGTCACCAAGCCGTACAAACTTACCTTTACCTTTTTCCATTATCGTCCAATAAATATCGGGTGCACGTAAATATTTGCCTCCCCATTTATCTCCTTCGTATTTACCTTTGCCGAGCTTTTTATCGTTTTCGTTTTCGTAAACCGTTCCGGCTTCTTTCAGTTCTTTGTATGTAATAGGAAAAACTCTGAAATCTTCGTCCTTTACGATAGTTTCAGCGTAATCGAGCAATAAAAGATTTTCTGTGTTAATAACATTTTCAAACGGCTTTTTGAAGGCAATGAATTTTGTTTTGAAATTTTCGCCTATGCTGTTTTGCGGCGCTTCAAAAACGGAAATAATAGTATTAACATCGGCAGAAGCAAACGAACGTTTGGCTTGGTTATCTATAATAAATTTCACAGGAACTTTTTCCAAAATGAATTCCTGAAGCCATTTACCGAAACCGACGTCGAGCCAAGAGTTTGAACAGATAAAAGTGTGTATTCCTTTTCCGTTCAGCAGTTTCAAAGATTTAAGATAAAAGAAAGTGTAAAGGTCCGATTTGCCGTCAATTTTATAACGAAGTTTGGTTTTCTGTTTTGATGAATAAAAATAATCGGGAAATTCTTCGTAAATCGATTGGCGTAAAGCTTCTTTATATTCTTTCGGTTCAAGTTTGTTTTCCGGATCTTTAATATCTTCTTGCCTTACATACGGCGGGTTGCCTATGATAATATCGAAACCGTTTTTCTCGTAAAATATTTCTGCAAATTCAATATTCCACACAAGCGGGTGTTCATCTCTAAAAGAATTTCTTTCTTCCCTAAGTTCGGTAATTTCGTCAATCAGTTGTTGTTTCTTCTTTTCATCCATTTGCAAACGAAGTTCTTCTTTTGCATCAACTTCCCCGAAAATGTTTACATCGCCTTCGTTGCTTTGCCCGAATAGTTTTAAACTTCTTTTCTTTTCCGTTATTTGTTCATCAATAATCGCTTTAAAAATATTGCTTTCCTTTTGCCGGATTTGTTTCGCTTTTAGTTTTGATTTTCCGTAAAAGAAATTTGCTTTCTCTTTTTTAAGCCCTGTAATTTGTTTTTTAATATTTGAAGAAATATCGGCATGACTCCCTATAGGAAAAATTTTGTTGCCAACAATTTGAACAAGCGAATCGCCTTGCCTTATTTTAAATTCAAGATTCGGCAAAAGGGGTTCAAATGAATTTTTTAATTCGTCCGGCATTTCGATGAACAATGAAAGCCACAAGCGAAGCTGATTGATCCAAACAGCCCAATGTTTAACTTCAACGCCGTATAACGAGCGGCTTATAATTTCTTTTTTACGTTCAAATTCCGTTTGCTCGTTGGGTGCAAGTATGTTAAGTGTTTCAAACAAAACTTGCATCATTCCAACAGGGAAAGCACCGGAACCGGCGGCGGGATCGCAAACAGTAACAGATTGCAGAAGTTTTGTTAAGTTTTCTTTTTCTTCTTCCGTAAAATTATTTGCAATATAATTCTCCGTATCGGAAT
>CAZCPV010000304.1:0-2755 GCA_964500765.1 uncultured Draconibacterium sp. | reverse complement strand
AACAATGCCGAAGGAAAACGTGCTGCCCAAGTGTTTACACCGAATATTTTATATGACTGTGCTACAATCCATTGGTGTGGTTTTGCTCGGTTGTAAGGTTTGCCGACAAGCTCTTTTTTAACAAAATCCCATTGGCGAAATTCTCCGGTATGATAATAACCGGCGGCTCCTTGTGTTACTTGCACTTCATCAGAAAAAATATCGAAATTATCGAGTTTATAAAATAATGTAAAAGCGGAAATTCCGAGAATAATTAATAAAATTACGGTTGTCGGAATATTTTTTCGGGAAAGGGCATTTGTAATTTTTCGATTTGTATTTTTCTTTTCGCTTTCGCTGAATATGTCGGTAATAAAGTTATTTAGTTTTGTTTTTTCAAAATACAATGAAACGATACCGACTAATATTGCGGGAATTTGCAATATTGTTTTCAAATTTTCAAAACCTGTATTTCCGGTAGTTTTTTCATAAAAACCGGAAAAGATGTAAAATAAAATAAAAATTAGAAATAAATACTTTAGATTTTGACGCAGGAAAGAGTTTTTCGGAACCTTTTTTTTATCGGTTTTTGCCGGTTTCGGTTGTGTTGCGGTATTTTTCTTACTTGTTCGTTTCATTTTCGAACTTTATTTTACAGTAATTTTTTAAAACTATCAATAATTTGTTCTTTTCGATGATTTTCGGCTATATAATTTGCACCGTTTTTTCCGAATGTTTTACAAATCTCCGTATTTTTCAGCAGTTTTTCAAAATCGGAATAAAATTTTTCAATATTTTTTTCGGCACAAAAACCGCACTCAAATTTGTATAAAATATTGTCAGGATTAACATTATAACTTAAAATCGGGCATTTTGCCTGCATGGCTTCCGCCATGGTGTTTGAGAAACCTTCAAATTCGGAAGTCATAACGTATATTTGTGCTTTTTCGCAGTAATCATATATTTCAGAGGGTTTTACATAGTCGATGTATTGTAAATTATTTATTTTTTCTGCTTGTTTTTGTATTTTTTTTCCGTATTCTTTTTTTTCAAGCACAACGGGAGCAATCATTACGAAAGTTTTTTCGGGATACTTTTTTGCCAAGTTTAAGTATAATTCCGGTTTTTTAATTTCGGCTAATCGCCCAATCCAAAGGATGGTACTATTTTTATCGTATTTTTTTTCTTTAAGATGTTTATTTAAAAAAATATTTTTTAAGATGAAGTCGGGCTTTCGTTTTCTGTTTTTTTCAAAAAGAATTGCTTGTTGTTTGGTTTGTGCCGCTAAAATATCTGCATTTTTATAAATAAATTTCATAAAAAATTCCGTAAAAAATCCGGAATATTTTTTTTGTAAACTGCTTGATAGTTCCGCATCGGAAGCAATCAGATAAAAAACAGTTTTTTTCAGAAAAGTTTTTACGTAAAAAACAGCAAATGCTACGCCGGCATCAGCCGAATGAAAAAAATAGGTTTCGGCATTTATTTTTTTTAATGTTTTAAGAAGTCTAAATGCTTTGTTGAAAATATTTTTCGAAAAATTAAAAGATTTATGAAGTTTTACATTGTTTTTAATTTCAAAATCCGCTTGTCCGAAATCGGCAACAAGAAAATGCACGTCAAAGTTTTCATCTTCAGCCAAGCCCGTGCTTAACAGATATGCTTGTTTTTGTGCACCGCCTACTTTATCTTTTGCATTTGAAATTTCGGGATTAAAAAGATAGTAAGCACGCGGTATGACAAAGCAAACTTTTTTCATTTTTTGTAATATGATTTATACCATTTAATAAATTCGGCAACGCCTTTTTCTATATTTGTATTTGGTTTATAATCAAAATCTTGTTTTAGTTTTTCAATATCGGCAAAAGTTTTTTGAACATCGCCCGGCTGCATAGGCAGAAAATTCTTTTTTGCGGTTTTTTCAAGTGTTTTTTCTGTTGCTTTTATAAAATCCATTAGTTGTATAGGGTTTCCGTTTCCTATATTGTAAATTTTATATGGGGCAGAAGAACTTTCTGGTTTTGTTTTTTTTTCCGACCAATTTTTATTCGCTTTTGCCGGTTTGTTAACAACTCTGAAAATGCCTTCAACTATATCGTCAACATAAGTGAAATCTCGCATCATATCGCCATTGTTATACACATTTATTGGTTCATCGGCAAGAATTGCTTTTGTAAACAAAAAAAGAGCCATGTCGGGTCTTCCCCATGGTCCGTAAACGGTAAAAAAACGAAGTCCTGTCGTTGGAATTTTAAAAAGGTGGCTGTATGCGTGTGCGATTAATTCGTCTGATTTTTTGGTTGCGGCATATAAACTTATCGGGTGGTCAACATTGTCGGAAACAGAAAACGGCATTTGCTTGTTTAGCCCATAAACGCTTGAACTACTTGCATATACAAGATGCTTTATTTTGTTTCGTTTACTTGCTTCAATAATATTTAAAAACCCGTTTATATTGCTGTGAAAATATACATAAGGATTTTCTATACTGTATCTAACGCCGGCTTGTGCAGCAAGATTACAAACGTAATCAAATTTTTCAGTTTTAAATAAATTTAGAATTTCGTCTTTATCTTCGAGTTGTAATTTTATAAACTTGTAATTTTTATATTTTTTGCTTTGAACTAATTTTGCATCTTGTATTTCATTTTTTTCAATTCCGGTTTCTGAAAGGCGGGCATATTTCAAGTTTTTATCATAATAGTCGTTTATGCTGTCTAAACCAATTACATCAAAACCTTCTTTTATAAATTTTAAGGCTGTATGAAACCCTATA
>CAZCPV010000303.1:0-2761 GCA_964500765.1 uncultured Draconibacterium sp. | reverse complement strand
CGATATAACAGAGGTAATTTACAAACTGCATCGGGAATTTCGGTAAAATTATTGTTACTTAAATCCAATTCCTGCAAATTTGTTAATCCGGCAAAATTTTCGGGCAAACGGTTTAATCCGCATTGCGATAAATTCAGATATGACAGTTTTGAATAATTTTCGACACATTCCGGAAGTTCGGAAAATTTATTTCTGCTTAAATTTAATTCGAGTAAACTCGGAAAATCTTTAATTTCACAAGGCAGTTCGGTTATTTTATTTTCCGTTAAGATTAAAGTCTCCAATTTATTGCAAGCAATAATTTCATGCGGAAATTTCTCAAAAATATTATAAGCCAAATTCAGAAACCGCAAATTTTCCAACTTTTCAATATCTTTCGGCAGATTTGACAGTTTATTTCCTTCCAAAGATAATTCTTTTAAAGAAGTTATTTCAAAAATTGTTTCCGGTATATTTTTCAATCCTGCATCGGTTATTTTCAACTTAATAATCTCATTATTTTCATTTAATTGAAACCTTGCAATATTATCATAAACCCAACCGTCAATATTAAACTTACTGTTTTTAAAGGTTTTTCCGATTTCTTTTTCTAATTTTGCGATGTATTTATCAAAAGTTTGCATTTTCTTATTTTTAACTTCGTAAAATTAAACATTTTATAATGAAACATAAAACAATTACATTAGTTTTCTTCTTAACCATTTTTTCATTTTCGCTTTTCGGACAAGAATATCGACAAGAAATCAAACGATTAGAAAATGAAATTTCTATACTTGAAGCAAAAAAAGATTCTTTGGATTCCAAGGTAAAGAATATAAAATTATCCGTTCTTCATGAAAAATTGGAAAAATACGGTTTGCCCAAATATGCCGGAGATGTTGAAATTGTTAATCACCCGGCATTGATTTTATCGTATAACGAGCAACATGAACAGCCCAATTGGGTTGCACATATTATCAGTAAAGAGATTGTAGGTAAAGGGTTCAGCCGAACCAATGATTTTAGACCCGACCCTTTGGTAAAAACCGGCTCAACCGAAGAGAAAGATTTTTTTCTGAAAACATTAAACCCGGACAGCAGTTACAGCTACGACGGTTTCGGCTACGACAGAGGGCATTTGGCACCTTCAGCAGATTTCAGATGGAACAAAGAAGCAATGAGCGAATCGTATTTTTATTCGAATATGTCGCCTCAATTGCCTGATTTTAATCGCGGAATATGGGCAAAAACAGAAAGTTTTTTAAGAGAGTATGTAGCTGAAAATCAACACAATATTTATGTTGTAACAGGCGGAATTTTAAGCAATGATTTGCCGAAAGTCGAACGAAGTATTCATAAAGTGAGTATTCCGAGAAAATTTTATAAAGTTGCCGCCGATTTAGAAGGTGATACGCCGAAAGGTATTGCGTTTATTATTCCGAACAAAGGCAGCGATTATCCGGTAATCAGTTTTGCCGTTCCGATAGATTCGGTGGAAAAAATTACGGGTATTGATTTTTTTGCTTCGCTCCCGGACAGTGTTCAGGATAAATTTGAAAAAACAACGGATATTCATTATTGGCAAACCAAAAACAGAAAAAATAACCGAAAACCGATAAACCGCAGAAAACTTCCGAAAGGTGCGATAAATACCGTAATGGCACGTTCTTATTACGACAACAAAGCAAAAGTATGCGGAACGGTTGTAGAGGTGCATGAAACACGAAGCGGAAATTATTTTTTAAATTTCGACCAAGATTTTCCGGAACAATTATTTTGGTGTACGATTTGGAAAGATAATATCGTAAATTTCAGTTACAGCCCGGAAAAATTTCTGCTAAATAAAAAAATATGCGTAAGCGGAACCGTGAAGAAAAAATACGGAAAACCGTCGATGAGCATATATAACGGAAAACAAATTACGCTTTATGAAAATGAGATGAAAAAGAGCAGGTAGGGATTAGGAGTTAGGAGTTAGAGATTAGGAGTTAGTATTAGGGAAAAGTTATTTTATGGAAAATATTTTCAAAAAAGCAGCGGAGCTTATCGAGAAAGCCGATGCACTTATTATTACTGCGGGTGCCGGCATGGGTGTTGATTCCGGTTTACCGGATTTCAGAGGGAATAAGGGTTTTTGGAATGAATATCCCGCCATTGCTCATCTCGGCATTTCGTTTGCGGAAATGGCAAATCCGCATTGGTTTGAAGAAAATCCGAAATTGGCATGGGCTTTTTACGGTCATCGTTATAATCTTTATAAAAAAACAGAGCCGCACACAGGATTTCAATTACTTTTAAATTGGGGAAAACAAAAAAAACACGGTTATTTTGTTTATACTTCAAATGTTGACGGGCATTTTCAAAAAGCCGGTTTTGATGCGAATTATGTTGAAGAAGTACACGGTTCCATAAATTATTTACAGTGCAGTGTACCGTGTAACTCGGAAATCAGGGAAGCAAATGATTTAGTTTTAGAAATAAACAATGAGACTTTTGAAGCAAGGGAACCTTTGCCGGTTTGTCCGGAATGCGGTGCCGTTGCACGACCGAATATTTTAATGTTCGGTGATTGGAATTGGCTGTCGCACCGGTCGGGAGAGCAAAGTCGAAACTTTAATACGTATTTGACAAATCTTAAAAAATCGGGATTGAAACCGGTAATTGCAGAACTCGGTGCGGGGAAAGCCGTGCCTACGGTGAGGATGAAATCGGAACGATTGGCTGCGGAATTTGAAACACCCTTAATTCGTATTAATCCGAGAGATTATCATATTCCTTCGTA
>CAZCPV010000302.1:0-2764 GCA_964500765.1 uncultured Draconibacterium sp. | reverse complement strand
GATATAACTGTTGTAAGTTCCTTTTTTCCATTTAACTAACAGTGTGGGAACGGTGTCGTATTTTGCGGAATCATTGAGTTCTATACTTTTGGCAAAAGCAAATTTTTTAATTTTCGGATATTGAACGGCAAGTTCTTTTTTTAGGTTTTGTAAAGGTATGCTGTCTTGTTTCGTCCGAATTAGTTGATTTTCAAGAAATTCAATTTTTTTATTTTTGCTTGAAATAATGTTTTCCTGATTTTTGTATATTTCTTCTAATACACCTATTCGCAATTTTTCGGGTAATTCTTTTTGTATCGTTTCAATTTTATTTACCAAGGTGTCCAAATTACTTTTTTCCTGATGAAATATTAAAGCGGTTGAATCGGTAACTCGTATTGCCGAGCCCGATTTTGACAAGCCGTAGGCAGGTAATTTATCTTGTAAATCTTTAATTTCCGTATTCGGAATACAATAGTGCGTTAAATAAATATCAACTGTTGAAAGTGTGTCGGAATAATGCGATTGCGTGTAAAAAATATCGGCTTTGTGTGATTTTAAGTTTTCTTTAAGAAAATTGTCAACTCGGCGGTTAAATTGAGATTCTTTAATAACATTCCAAAAAATTTGTGTACTCGGCAAAATAATAATGAGAATAAAAATAAAAATGTAAAATCGAATTTTCTTTTCACGTTTCGGGTTAACGTAGTTCATTTTGGGAAATCGCAAATATTTTACGGCAATGAAAGTGGTCAAACTGATAAATACCGAATTAATAAAGAAAAGGTATAACGCACCCGTAAAAAAGTGCATTTGCCAAGTTGCCAAACCGTAACCTGCCGTACACAAAGGCGGCATCAGTGCCGTAGCAATGGCAACTCCGGGTATAACGTTTGATTTTTCATCGCCCGATACGGCAATAATTCCCGCCATTCCGCCGAATATTCCGATAAATACATCTAACAGAGTGGGTTGCGTGCGTGCCAACAGCTCCGAAGATGCTTCTTTAAGCGGACTTATCATAAAATAAATTGCCGATGCCGATATGCTTACAATAACTGAAATAAAAAAATATTTTAAAGATTTTTTCAGCGTTTTCCAATCGTTTGTTCCTACGGAAAGTCCCAATCCGAGTATAGGACCCATTAAAGGTGAAATAAGCATGGCACCGATAACGACTGCCGTTGAGTTAATGTTTAAACCGAGCGAAGCAATAAATATGGAAGCAATTAAAATCCAAATTCCTCTGCCTTTAAATTCAATGTCTTTTTGAATAAATTCAATGGTTTTGAGTTTGTCTGTTCCTTCTTTGATACTGAAAATTTCGCTGAAAAAATCAATGATAAGAAATAAAATGCTTTTATTTTCTTGTTTATCGCTATTTTTCGGTTTGTTGTCAGCCATAAAAATTATTTTCTTCCGTAAATTTCCGTAATTTGAGTTAAAAAATTTATGTGTTCTTCTTTAATGTCCTCCGGTTTGAATCGCCAAACCCAATTATTTTCGAGCGTGCCGGGTATGTTCATACGGTATTCGGAACCGAGTTGCAACAAATCCTGCAATGGGGCAATTGCCGTATTTGCAACCGACGACCAAGCCAATTTCATTAACCCGTGAGCAAAATTTCCGGTTTCAAATTTAAAATACTTTTTTGAAAACTGTTTTTCATGTTCCGAATAATTTTTATACATGCCTTTTGACGTATCGTTATCGTGCGTACCGGTATAAACAACCGAATTGTTAGTGTAATTGTGCGGTAAAAACGGATTTTTTGCATCGGAATTAAAAGCAAACTGCAAAATTTTCATGCCGGGCAAATTGTATTTGTCTCGAAGAGCAATAACTTCCGGCGTTACAAAACCCAAATCTTCGGCAATAAACCGCGGATTGTTTTTAAACAGTTTTTCAAAAAAATCATCATCCGGTCCGGGCATCCATTCTCCGCTTTCCGCTGTTTCGTTTCCGAAAGGGATTGCCCAAAATGCAGATAGCCCTCTGAAATGATCTATTCTGACAATATCAAATAATTTCAGATTAAAATTAATACGTTCTGTCCACCATTCATATTTATCTTTTTTCTGATTTAACCAATCGTAAATCGGATTTCCCCAAAGTTGCCCTGTCGGGCTGAAATAATCCGGCGGGACACCGGCAACTTTTACGGGCGATAAATTTTCGTTCAACATAAATATTTCCGGATGCCTCCAAACATCGGCACTGTCGGGTGCAACATATAAAGGAATATCACCGATAATTTTTATGCCTTTTTCATTTGCATAATTTTTTAAGCGAAACCATTGTTCAAAGAAAAAATATTGAATAGTTTCATTTATTTCAATTTCGTGCTTTAATTTTTCCGCATATTTTAAAAGTACGTCTTTTTTTCTGAATTTTATATCCTTATCGAATTCCCAATAGGGTTTTTCGTTATAAATTTCTTTTAAACCTATAAAAAAGGCATAGTCGAATAACCAATATTCATTTTTTTTCTTAAAATTTTCAAAACCTGATTTGTCAATATTCAATTTCAGAAAATCGGAAGCAAGTTTTTTCAGTAAACTTATTTTTGTTTCTTTAAGGTATTCAAAATCAACATCTCCGATTTTAACTTCTTTTTGTTTCAAACTTTTAACGGGTAAAGCAAACAGGTCGATAAGCAAAGGGTTCCCTGCAAAAGCAGAAAAAGAAGAATAAGGCGAATTCCCGAAACCGGTATGTCCCAAAGGCAATATTTGCCAATAAGTTTGTTTTGTTTCGGATAAAAAATCAACAAACCGGTATGCTT
>CAZCPV010000301.1:0-2789 GCA_964500765.1 uncultured Draconibacterium sp. | reverse complement strand
ATTAATTTCAATTCTGAAAAATCACGATAATTTTGAAATTGTTCGTTTAATGAAAGAAATTATTCCTGAATTTATCAGTAAAAATTCTGTTTATGAAACATTGGATACGTAGGGAGTTTCAGAATTTCTTATAATGACCTTCTTATAATGTGTGAAAAACTTAATATTACCCCGTTTTTGCATAAAATATTGCCTGTTTCGGGGTAATTATTTTTTGCTTTTAACTTTGCCGAAGTTCGTAAAAAATAATTTTTGCAGGTCTCTTCGGTAGTTTGCAAAATTAAAAATTCCATATTTTCCGAAAGTCCGAATATTATACAAACCCGCTGTTAAGACGATGATTCAGAAAATAAATGTCTTATATTCATCATCTTAACAGCCGATTAGTATTAGTATTTTATAATCTTAAAAACCGCTTCTTTATTTTCAAAATCCGTAAATTTAACAAAATAAATACCGGCGGATAAATTTGAGACATCAATTTGATTATTAATCATTTTTGCAGATTCAACAGCTTGTCCTAATTGGTTCATTATAACAATTTGTTTTATTCTTACGGAATTATCTGTTTTAAAATTTAATATATCGTTAACCGGATTCGGATAAACCGTTATTTTTTCTTTAAAAGATAATGTTTCAATTCCTTCGGAAGATGTTACGGTAATTTGAACACATGCCGTATTATTATTTTCATTAACTTCACTTACGACATCGGTGGCATCGGCAACAAATAAAATATAATAGGTTCCCGGAGTTGTTCCGCTCGGGATGGTTAACGTTGCTGTTTCGGTTTCTGTCGGATTGTTTGCATTAATTGTTGAATAGTCGTTCCCGAGATAACTGTCTGAACCGACGGCACAATCTGTTGATAAATAATAGCGAATATTAACATTCGGGAGCGATGTTGTAATTCCGGCGTAATTTTGGTCAACCGAAATATTTACGGTTCCGCCGTCGCCCACAGTTGTCGGTGTTACCGTTATGTTACTTAAAGTAACGTCTTCCGGGTTTTCATGCGTTACGCACAGCTGGAAATTTCCGTTTGTCGGCGGTGTACTTCCGTAGTCATATACTCTTATCCAATAGGTTTGTCCGGGCGTAAGATTATTCGGGTTTAAAAATTCCGGTTGTCCGGTTCCGCCGCCGTTATCGGAACAAGCAATTTCCGTTAAATTATCGCAATCGCTGCCTTCGTATAAAGAAAGAACCGCATCAAGGTCGTTTATCGGGTCAAGTTCTATTTCTGCAGAATCCGTCAGTGCCGTAAATTTAAAAAATACGCCGGCAGCTGCGGGTGTTCCGGAAAAACCGTCACAGGATGCCGCACCCAAATTGGTGTCGCTTGTTGCATTGTTTACCGAACCGTATGAATAAGTACATGTTTCGTGACTTTGTATCAACAAAGCATTAATGCATTCATCGTTAACCGGCGGATTACTGCCGCCTCCTATTAAATTGTTAAAATCTTCTATTGTTCCGTTAAAGTAATCTAAATCAACATCACCGCTGTTTATTCCCGAAACTGACCCATGCCAAGAATATTGTTTAAAAGCCCAGTCTGTCCAAACACCGATATCATTCGGCGGGATTATGCTGCCGTCAGGGTCGGCAATCCATAAACCGTAAGTATTTACGGAACTTTCCAAATAATTTGCAAGGTTTGGGCTTGTGTATAAAATCGGTTCTGTTCCGGTTTGGCTTTCAACCGCATTCATCCAATCATGAACCCAAGCCGTAAGCTCGGCAGAAGAAAGAGAGGTGATATTTCCTTCCAAATCCAATACCGGAGGTAAAAACCCGGGACCGATATACGGAGCAGCCACACTTAAAAAATGTGCCGCTTCATCGGCAGCGGAATAATTCAAAGGTTCCGCAAAATGATAGGCACCCATTACTACTCCGGCAGCCGTTCCGTTGGTTGCATTACCGACAAATTTGTCATCCACAAAAGATGTTCCCTGTGTTGCTTTTGCCCAAGAAAATGTTTTCCCGTCGGCATAAACCAAATCCCAATCAATTGTTCCTTGATAATGGGAAACGTCTAAACCTAAAACGGTTTGTCCGAATACGGAACTTGTTGTAAGAAAAGCAAATAAAATAAGTATAAGTTTTTTCATATCAATTGTGTTTTTGTTTAATTTTTATTTAATATTTTAAAAGTTTTCAACAATTGTTGAAATTGTTTTTCCGATTTTGAAGAATTTTGATTGTTTCTGAAATTTAATTCTAATTCCCCTTTAAGGTTTTTATAAAACAAATATACGACAGTTAATTTTGCCGGCGGATTTAGTTTGTGTCCTTTTCCGTCTCTTTCTCTTACGGAAGTTCCGGAAATTGCTTTATAACCGTTGATAAAAATTTCTTTTTTTTCGGATTGAAAATTTCCGGTTGATGATTTATATTGTGAAAGATTATATTGATATAATTTATTTCCTGCCGGATTCGGGTGATATTTTACGGAAAAATTGCTTACTGATATTGTGTCGGTAAAATTAATCTCAACAGCATTTATTTTTCCGTTTAAATCGACCGATTTAACTTCGTTTTTTTTCCAGTAAGACGGATATTTAAAAGAAATTCCGATTTCAGAATTTGTATAAAGCGTTAATTCTTTGTTTTTTTTCCTGTCGGTTTCGATAACCGGCTCTGTTTGCGGCTTTTCTTTTGAAACCGAATCTTCTTGTTTCTTTTCGGCGGTTTTTATTTCAGTTGCTTTTTCGGGAATAATTTCCGTTTTTTGTTTCGAAATTTCTTCCGGTTGTTTTTTGTTTGTTTTTTCTTGATTATTA
>CAZCPV010000300.1:0-2808 GCA_964500765.1 uncultured Draconibacterium sp. | reverse complement strand
AAAGTTGAAAGTTGAAAGTCAGTGTGTATCATATTTTTTTGTGCAAATGTGATGAATTTGCTTGTGCCGTCGGCATAATTAATATTTCGTTAATATTTACGTGTGCCGGGCGTGTTACGGCAAATTCAACGGCTTCGGCAATATCTTGTGCCGTAAGCGGAACAAATCCTTCATACACTTTATCGGCTTTTTCTTTATCACCGAGCCGTACGAATGAAAATTCAGTATTTACGGCACCGGGAGCTACCGATGTTACTTTAATTCCGTGAGGAAGCATATCAATTCGCATGGCTTTTGTTATTGATTCGACGGCATGTTTTGTTGCACAATAAACATTTCCTTTTAAATAGGTTTCTTTACCTGCAATTGATGAAATATTTACGATGTGCCCCGATTTTCGTTCAACCATTCCGGGCATAATTGCACGAGAAATGTAAAGTAATCCTTTTACGTTGGTGTCAATCATTTTTTCCCAATCGTCGATATTTGCTTCGTGTATTAAATCCAAACCGGAAGCCAAGCCGGCATTATTTATCAGAACATCAATGTTTTTAAATTTTTCGGGTAAATTTTCGATTTGTTTTTTTGTTTCCTCTCTGTTTCGTATATCGAAATTTAAAATCAGAATTTCAACATTAAATTTATCTTTCAATTCTTTTTCAAATTCTTGCAGTCGTTTCAGTCGTCTGCCGGTAATTATTAAATTGTATTTATGTTTTGCCAACATAAATGCAGTTGCTTTTCCTATTCCGGAAGTTGCTCCGGTAACAAGGGCTGTTTTCATATTTTAAATCGTTAAAAGTTGAAAATTAGAAATATTTAAAGTATATTAAATTTGATATATTTTTTTTGCAAATTTTATACTATTTTAAAAATAAATTAAATTTAAAATTAAAATTGTTACCACCATATAAATTAACGTAAGCGGGGTTCCGATTTTCAGAAAATCTTTAAATTTATAACCTCCGGGACCGTAAACCATCAAATTTGTCTGATAACCTATCGGTGTCATAAAATTGGCTGCGGCTGCATAGGCAACCACCAAAATAAACGGCATAACATCGGCTTTCAGACTTAAAGCCAGTGTTAAAGATACCGGAAAAATGACGGCAACGGCTGCTTTGTTTGTAATAAATGCCGCCAATATTGCAGTTATAAAATATATTCCGGACAGAATGCCTATTATTCCGAAAGGTTTAAATACTGATATTATTCCGTGAGCAAACATTTCCGCTACACCGGTTTTTATCATTGCCGTTCCGAGAGCTAAGGATAATGCAATGACCAAAATTAAATCATAATCGATACTTTTTACCAAATCTTTTGGGCGTGTTACTTTAAAAATAACCAAACCGGCAAGCAAAACCAACAGTCCGTTAAATAATTTTATCAGACCGAGAGCGGAAAGCAGGATAACGGCTATTGTTCCGCCGACCAAAAAAGATGTTCTCCAAAATCCGAGACGTCTGAATTCTTTAACTCTGGAAATCAGATAAAAATCGGAAGTATCTTTATAGCGAGCTTCAAAATATGTTCCGGCAAGGAGTAACACGGCATCGCCGGATTTTAGTTCTACGGAGCCGATTTTTCCGGCAAGGGTTTCACCGTTTCGATGAACGGCAATAGCCGTAGCGTCAAATTTTGCTCTGAAATTAACCTGTTTAAGAGTTTTACCGTTAAGTGCGGAATTGTGAGAGATTACGATTTCGAGTACTTCGGTATTTTTTTTTCGTGAAAACATCCCGACAGAAGGAATTTCTATGCCTTCGCGTGATTTTACGAAATCGGCAATAGCTTTTGTGTTTCCTGTAAAAAGCAGAATATCTTCTTCCAAAAGAATAGTATCGTTGGGAACGGCAGTAATTCTTATGTTTCCTCTTAATATTTCAAACAGAAAAAGTCCTTCAAGGTTTCTTAATCCGGCTTCGGTAATTGTTTTTCCTATTAAAGGACTGTCTCCTTTAATACGCCCTTCCATTATATATTCGCGAGATATTTCCGGTATTTTTTCAATTACGCCTTTTTTGTCGGGCAGCAGTTTTTGTCCCAAAGTAAGCAGATAAATTATTCCTATTACCAACATCGGCAAACCGACAGCTGTAAAATCAAAAATATTTAATTCGGGAAGATTGGGTATTATTTTTTGGTCTGTAACCAACCCGTTAACAATCAGATTTGTAGAAGTGCCGATTAGTGTTGTGCAACCGCCGAGAATGGCGGCAAACGAAAGCGGTATCATTAATTTTGAAACGGGAATTTTATGTTTTTGTGCTCCGGTATGCACATAAGGCATCATCAGGGCAACCAAAGGCGTATTATTCAAAAATGCGGACATCGGAGCAACAATCATCATCATTCTTGCCGTGAAACTTTTTCCGGATTTTACGCCTCTGAATATGTTATCAAAAAAGATGTCCAATACCGAAGTTCTTCTGTAAATATCACCGAGAAGCAACAACATAATTATAATGGCAATTTGTTCGTTTGAGAATCCGTCGATAATTTCGGAAGGTTCCAAAACATGGGTAATTCCCAATACGATAACCGCTAAAATAAAGGTTAATGTAGGTCCGACAATTTCCGTATATAAAGAAACAACCAAAAAGATGAGAACAATAATAACTATAATTGCATGAAAGGTCATATTATATTTCGGTTGAATGAGCTTTAATAAAAAATCAAAAGTAGAAATTTTTCGGAGAACTTATAAGCAATTAATAAAATATTTGTAAAACAAAAAAGCCGACAATTACAGTTTTTGCCGGCTTTTTTCGAAATTTTGCTATTTATGCTTTGTCAATAATCATT
>CAZCPV010000299.1:0-2809 GCA_964500765.1 uncultured Draconibacterium sp. | reverse complement strand
ATTTGAAAACGGATGCAAATAATTTATCTTTACTTCTGTAATAATAATGCAGTAAAGATTTGTTTATACCGGCTCTGTCTGCAATCATTTGCATCTTTGCCCCGGCTTTTCCTTCTTCCGTGAAGACTTCTTTTGCTGCTTCCAAAATTTTTTCTTCCGTATTTATCGAATGCTTTTCCGTCATATTTAAATATTTGGTTTAACTGTTTGATTTAACCGAATGGTCAAAATTATAATTAATTTTTTTATCGGCAAATTTTTTTTCGTTTCTTCTTAATTTCGTTTTTCAATATTATCTTTGTCCGCTTAATTCATACACATGTTGTATTTGTGTGGTTAAAACAAAAATTATGATAAAGATTACATTTCCGGATAATACCGTAAAAGAATATCCGAAAGGAATTACGGGTATTGAAATAGCAAGAAGCATCAGTCACGGATTGGCAAAAGAGGTTTTATCAGTCGGCGTAAACGGCGAAACCTTTGATTTAACCCGTCCCGTAAATGAAGATGCAAAAATAGTCTTTTACAAATGGGCTGATGATGAAGGCAAACACGCTTTTTGGCACTCGTCGGCACATCTTATGGCTGAAGCGATAGAAGCACTCTATCCCGGTGTAAAATTATGGGTAGGTCCGGCTGTTGAAAATGGATTTTATTACGATATTGACCTTCCGGAAGGAAAAACAATAAGCGAAAAAGACTTTCCTGTTTTAGAGAAAAAAATGCTTGAATTGGCACAGCAAAAAAATAATTACGAAAGAAGCGAAGTAGCTAAATCAGAAGCACTTAAATATTATTCCGAAAAAGGAGACGAATATAAAGTTGATTTAATTGAAGGATTGGAAGACGGAACAATTACTTTCTACAAGCAAGGAAATTTTACCGATTTATGTCGCGGTCCGCATTTACCGAATACCGGATACATAAAAGCCGTAAAAATTATGAGCATAGCCGGTGCATATTGGAAAGGCGACGAGAAAAATAAACAATTAACGAGAGTTTACGGCATCACTTTTCCGAAGAAAAAATTTCTTGACGAATATTTGCTTATGCTTGAAGAAGCAAAAAAACGAGATCACAGAAAAATCGGAAAAGAATTGGAATTATTTACTTTTTCGAGCAGAGTGGGACAGGGTTTACCCTTGTGGTTGCCCAAAGGTGCTATGCTTCGCGAACGTTTGGAAAATTTTTTAAAGAATGTTCAAAAAAAATACGGCTACGAACCCGTTATTACACCGCATATCGGGCAAAAAGAACTGTATGTAACTTCCGGGCACTATGCAAAATACGGGAAAGACAGTTTTCAGCCCATTCATACACCCGCCGAAGGCGAAGAATTTTTATTGAAACCGATGAACTGCCCGCACCATTGCGAAATTTATAAAAGTAAGCCGCGTTCCTACAAAGATCTACCCGTACGATATGCCGAATTCGGAACCGTTTATCGCTACGAGCAAAGCGGTGAACTGCACGGACTTACGCGGGTAAGGGGCTTTACGCAAGACGATGCACATATTTTTTGTCGTCCCGACCAATTAAAAGAAGAATTTATAAAAGTTATTGATATTGTTCTGTATATTTTCAAAACATTAAAGTTTGAAAACTTTACGACACAAATTTCTTTACGAGATAAAGAAGACAAAAGTAAATATATCGGCTCTGACGAAAATTGGGAAAAAGCGGAAGCTGCCATAGTTGAAGCATGCGAAGAAAAAGGTTTAAAAACCGTTATTGAATACGGAGAAGCCGCATTTTACGGACC
Source organism: uncultured Draconibacterium sp. (assembly GCA_964500765.1). Lineage (GTDB taxonomy): Bacteria > Bacteroidota > Bacteroidia > Bacteroidales > JAADGE01 > JAADGE01. The sequence continues at coordinate 1,044 of CAZCPV010000299.1, read as the reverse complement.
TAAACTCGACTTTATGGTAAAAGATGCCATAGGCAGAAGCTGGCAGCTCGGAACTATTCAGGTGGACTATAATCTGCCCGAACGTTTTGAATTAGACTATACCGGAAGTGATGATAAAAAACACCGTCCGGTTATGATACACCGTGCACCTTTCGGTTCAATGGAACGTTTTGTAGCAGTTTTAATTGAACATACAGCCGGAAAATTTCCGCTTTGGTTAACATCCGAACAAGTTGCAATTTTACCCGTAAGCGAGCGTTTTAATGAATTTGCACACAAAGTAAAAGCAGAATTAATCAAAAATAATGTAAGAGCAATTGTTGACGACCGCAATGAAAAAGTCGGTAAAAAGATAAGAGACAATGAGATGAAACGTATTCCGTACATGGTAATCGTCGGTGAAAAGGAAATCGAATCCGGTACTTTATCGGTAAGAAAACAAGGTGAAGGAGAAGTCGGGAAAATGAGTATAAAAGATTTTTCAAAATTTATTAATCAAAGAGTTGCAGAAGAAATAAAATAAATTGTATCTTTGCAAATTGAAAATTTTTACTAACTAAAAAGGAGGGTTAAAAAATCGCAAAAAGAAGATCAAATTATAACCGGAGAAGAAAAGATGATATAAAGTATAAGTATAAAACCGGTAAATATATTACGGCAAAGACTATAAGACTGGTCGGGGACAATGTTGAGAACGGAATATGTTCTTTAGACGAAGCTTTGGAAATTGCAGGGGATTTGGATATGACATTGGTTGAAATTTCGCCGAATGCCAATCCGCCTGTTTGTAAAATAGTTGATTTTCAAAAGTTTATCTTTGAACAAAAGAAAAAACAAAAAGAACTTAAAACAAAACAACAAAAAGTTGTTATAAAAGAAATCCGTTTCGGACCCAATATTGACGAGCATGATTTTAATTTTAAATTGGAACATGCGAAGAAATTTCTTGAAAGCGGAGCAAAAGTGAAAGTTTTTGTTTTTTTCAAAGGAAGAACAATTGTATATAAAGATCAGGGAAAAATAAAACTGTTGGAATTTGCACAG
>CAZCPV010000298.1:0-2816 GCA_964500765.1 uncultured Draconibacterium sp. | reverse complement strand
CCTCCGGCAACTCGCCCGTCTTCATCAATATTACGATATTTTACGCCGAGAGTTACTTCAGTAAATTTGGAAGCCATACCCAAAAGCCCGGCAACAATCATCCAAAAAGTTGCACCCGGTCCGCCGAGTGTAACGGCAATTGCTACACCTGCGATATTTCCCAAACCGACCGTTGCAGAAAGAGCTGTTGTTAATGCCTGAAAATGAGAAACTTCCCCTTTATCTTTCGGTTTGTCGTAAAATCCTCTTATAAGCTGTACGGCATGTTTAAACCCTCTGAAATTAATAAATTTCATTTTAATCGTAAAGAAAATTGCTCCAAAAATCAGCCAAACAACAACAAACGGAATGGTCATTGTTTTTGGGTCTCCGTTAGGGTATCTTAAAACAGTCCCGTTATCATCGTGCAAAACAGGGTTATACAAATGAAATGTTTTAAAGATATCGAACATCAGAAATTTCTCGAGTGCTGCAACCAAAGGAATAAAAAAGGAATTTATTTTCTCGTCGGCAGATTCGGCAGGAATTACAAAATTAATACTGTCTTTTAAGCCGTCGGCATCGGTTACCGTAACTTTGTAATTTGTTCCTTCCGTTAAACCGTCGGCAATAAAAGAACTTAAAGGCGTATTTTTATCCGACCATTTGTAGGTATAAGGTTCTTTGCCTCCGGAAACAGTTAATTCGGCTGCTCCGTTTTTAATTTTTTTCGAATAATTTGATGTTTTTACATCAATTTTTAATTTTTGCGAAAAACTTAATGTTGTTATAAAAATTAAAATCAGAGGAATTAATAATTTAAGCAATTTCATCAGGAACAAATTTTATTAACAGAAAATAGGATACGATTAATTTGCAAACATTCTTAATTGTTGCGATATTATTTTTTTCAGATTTTTTCGTTCAACGATATAATCTAAGAATCCGTGTTCGAGAACAAATTCAGAGCGTTGAAAACCCTCGGGGAGGTCGTGTCCTACGGTATCTCTGATTACCCGCGGACCTGCAAAGCCGATTAAAGCACCCGGTTCGGCAATATTTACGTCACCCAGCATTGCAAACGATGCGGTTGTTCCGCCGGTTGTAGGGTCAAGCAATAATGAGATATAGGGTATTCCGGCATCGGAAAGTTGGGCTAATTTAGCCGATGTTTTTGCCATTTGCATTAAAGAAAAAGCGGCTTCCATCATACGTGCCCCTCCGGATTTGGAAATTATCATCAAAGGTATTTTATTTTCCAGAGCATAGCCGGCTGCCCTGACTATTTTTTCACCGACGACAGCTCCCATTGAACCGCCTATAAATTCAAAATTCATGGCTGCAATTACAATTCTTTGTTTGTCGATTTCGCCGGTAACCACTGTCATTGCATCTTTCAGTCCGGATTTTTTTTGTGTCGCTTTAATCCTGTCTTTATATTTCTTGGTATCAACAAAATTAAGCGGGTCAGCCGAAGTCAAGTTTTCAAATAACTCTTCGTACTTATTATCGTCGAATAATATTTCAAAATATTTTACGGAAGGAATTCTTGCATGATAACCGCATTCGCAAACATTAAGATTTGCTTCGTGATCTTCCGTAGGTATAATCTTTTTACATTGGGGACATTTATACCAAAGTCCTTCTTTTATTTCTTTTTTATCCTTAGTATCTGTTATAATTCCTTGTCCGGTTCTGTTAAACCAACCCGTATTCTCTTTTGCCATCTTTTTAGTTTGTAGTTAAAAGTTTATAAAGTTGAAAGTTTATAAAGTAAAAAGTTAAAGCAACTCGTTTCTGTTAATACAATTTAAGTCTTCGAAAGCAATTTGCAATCTTTCTGCCATTGATTTTTCTCCTTCACGCAACCAAACTCTCGGGTCATATTTTTTCTTATTCGGTTTATCGTCTCCTTCGGGATTTCCGATTTGAGTTTGTAAATAATCATGCCATTGAGCTTCGTATTTTCTTACACCGTTCCAGAAAGCCCACTGGGTATCAGTATCGATATTCATTTTTATAACACCGTATGATACAGCTTCTTTAATTTCATCGTGTGTTGAACCGGAACCGCCGTGAAATACAAAATTTACGGGTTTTTCTCCGGTATTAAATTTCTTTTGAATATAATCTTGCGAATTTTTAAGAATAACAGGTGTTAATTTTACATTCCCGGGTTTATAAACTCCGTGAACATTTCCGAAAGAAGCGGCAACCGTAAATTTATTACTGATTTTTAATAATTTTTCATAGGCATAAGCAACATCCTGCGGTTGAGTATATAATTTTGCACTGTCGATATCTTCATTATCAACACCGTCTTCTTCACCTCCGGTAACGCCGAGTTCGATTTCGAGTGTCATTCCGATTTTACTCATTCTTTCAAGGTACTTTGCACTTATTTCGATATTTTCTTCGAGCGTTTCAACCGACAAATCAAGCATGTGTGAACTGAAAAGCGGTTTACCGTATTTTTTATAATGCTCTTCACCTGCTTTAAGCAAACCGTCAATCCAAGGAAGGAGTTTTTTTGCTGCATGATCGGTATGCATAATTACGGGAACTCCGTATGCTTCAGCAACTTCATGAACATATTTTGCACCGGCAATTCCGCCGAGTATTTGTGCTTCATGATTATCGTTAGGCAAACTTTTGCCTGCAAAAAATTGTGCACCTCCGCTCGAAAGTTGTATCATAACCGGAGAATTTGCTTTTGCGGCAGCTTCCAAAACGGCATTTGCCGAATGTGAGCCGACGACATTTACCGCAGGCATTGCAAATTGATTATCTTTTGCGATTTGAAAAAGTTTTTGAACATCGTCGCCTGTAACGACACC
>CAZCPV010000297.1:0-2817 GCA_964500765.1 uncultured Draconibacterium sp. | reverse complement strand
TTGAATTGCTGCTTGTAAACGGGTTATTAACTTATTTCGGATTATTTTTGTTTTCTGAAAAAGCCATGTCTCAAAATTCTGTTTAAACTGCGTTGACAGGAGACTTTGTTTTAAATCTCGTGAAATACGAGTTAAAATACATTGATACAAATTATTTCTCAAAATATTATCCTTATATTTGTAACTGTTTAAGAAAAGATTAAATCAATGCAATTTAACAAAAAAAGAAAAACAGCGGCACTTATTCATCTTAAAAACATAAAAAACAATCTGACTTATATAAAAAAAAAGGTCGGGAATACGAAAATATGTGCCGTCGTAAAAGCCGATTCGTACGGACACGGAGCTGTTGAAGTTTCAAAACACCTGTTAAGAACGGGCTTTGTTGATTATTTCGGCGTTGCAACCGTCGAAGAGGGTTGCGAATTAAGAAACGCCGGGATTAACAGCCCGATATTATTGCTCGGAATTACCTTTCCCGACCAATTTGAAACAGCTCTGAAAAACGATTTAACAATTACGGTAAGCAGCAAAACCGATATAATCGAACTAAATAAAATTGCCGAAAAACTCAACAAACAAGCAAAAACACATTTGATAATCGATACCGGAATGGGAAGAATAGGTGCCGGCGAAAAGGATTTTGAGAACTTAGCAAAAGAGTTTCTGAAATCCGGGAACATTAATTTTGAAGGTCTGTTTTCTCATTTTTCCGATTCTTCAAACAAAAAATATTCGGAAACGCAAATCCGAAAATTTAAATTTGCGGTAGATTATTTTGAAAAAAAAACCGGTAAAAAACTGCTGAAACACATCGCAAACAGCGGAGCAATACTAAATTTGCCCGATTCGTATTTCGACATGGTTCGTGCGGGAATTATTTTATACGGATATAAACCGTACGATAATTACAAAGAAGCAAAACATTTTAAACCGGGAATGACATTAAGAACAGAAATTTCATTCATAAAATACGTAAAAAAAGGCAGCAATATTTCTTACGGTGCCGATACTTTTACCGAAGAAAATTGTTATATTGCAACCCTTCCGATCGGTTATGCCGACGGAATTTCAAGGTCTTTATCCGGAAAAATGAAGGTTCAAATCAACAATAAATTTTACCGGCAAATCGGCAGAATAACCATGGATCAAATTATGATTAACCTGAAACAAGATTTTTACGATACCGGAACCGAGGTGCTTATTTTTGACGAAAAATCATATACCGCCGATAATTTTGCGGATTTAATGAATACAATACCTTACGAAGTAACTTGCAATATAAGCAAAAGAGTAAAACGATATTTTCTGAAATAAAACGAAAAACTAAAACCGGACATTATGATAAGCATACCTTTAATTGAAGCATGTGTTGCCGTCGGCGGAAAACCGAACAAAAACATTTCTCCGCTTGACTGCATAACAAGTGTTACGCAAAATTCAAAAGACGTAAAAGACGGAACACTTTTCGTTGCCCTGAAAGGAAACCGAACAGACGGGCACAAATTCATTAAAGAAGCCGAAAATTCCGGTGCCGTTGCCGCCGTTGTCGAACACGAAATCGAAAACATCAGCATACCGCAACTTATTGTTCCGTCAACGGTTGAAGCATTGGGAGATATGGGACGAATATGGTGCGGTCGCTTAAACATTCCGCTTATTGCCGTTACCGGAAGCGTGGGTAAAACAAGCACAAAAGAACTGATTGCAACAATTCTGGAAAGCAAATACAAAACCCACAAAAGTCGCAAAAATTTCAACAATCAGTTGGGCGTACCTATTGAACTGTTACGTTTAAAAAGGTATCACGAATATTCGGTTATTGAGTTCGGCATGAGAAATGTCAACCAAATTAATTACCTCTCGCGAATTGCCCGCCCCTCAATTTCCGTAATTACCAATATCGGAATGTCGCATATCGAAATGCTTAAAAGCAGAGAAAATATTGCTCGTGCAAAATCCGAAATAACGGACGGTATGGATAAAAACGGAGTACTTATTTTAAACAGAGATGATGATTTCTATGATTTCATTGCCGAAACAGCAAAAGGAAAAATAATTTCTTTCGGAAAACATAAAGATGCCGATGTCAGAATAAGCGATATTCAATTAAATGAAAAAGCACATCCTTCATTTAAGTTAAACGGATATTCTTTCAGCATGCCTCACTGTGTAGGGCGATATCACGCATACAATGCGGCGGCGGCTTATGCCGTTGCTCTTGAAGCGGGTTTGCAAAACGAAGAAATTGCCGACAGATTTTCCGATTTTAAAACGCCGGAAAAAAGAGGCGTAGTTTCTTTCTTAAAAAACGGTTCCCTGATATTAGACAGCACATACAGTGCCGCTCCCGATTCGATTAAAGCATCTTTAGACACCCTGTCGGAATTAAGTCGCAGAGGAAAACGCACCCTTGCCGTTATCGGAGAAATGGTGGAACTCGGCGAACACAGCGAAGAAGCCCACAAATATATAGGAAACGTAATTTCCAAACTGAACCCCGGAATAGATTTCCTTTTTACGGTAGGTGAATATGCCCGTTTTACAGGCGAAAAATCGGGAAATAAAAATTGGAAACATTTTAAAAATGCCCAATCGGTTTCCGAATACCTTCCCGGCATACTCCGAAAAGATGATATTGTATTACTTCAAGGGTCAAATAATTTTAATTTGGAAACAATTGTTGACGATTTGGAAAATACATTCGGGGTTTACGGAAAGTAATCGACATTATTCCGGACACTGTTTTATAAAAAGCATTGAATCCGCAAGAGGGTTTCACTGTATTAATTTACAGAAAGTTAAGATGCAATTCGT
>CAZCPV010000296.1:0-2843 GCA_964500765.1 uncultured Draconibacterium sp. | reverse complement strand
TTACTTACTCTGACGTTTGTTACATTGCAGAGTTGTAAGAAAAAAGAGTTTGCTGTAACTGATAATCTATTAAATCCGCAACAAACAGAAAACGGAAATGCCATTTCAGTAGAAAATGAAATGCTTGTATTTGCAAATAAAAATGTGTACTTAAATACATATTACGATTTAGAAAAAAAGCATAAAAAATATCTTATAAAACAAGGAGAAATATTTCAAACTTTAAATGAACAAGAAAAAGAAAGTTATGAAACAGATGGATATAAAATTTTAAGAGAATTTGAAGATATGTATTCATTTTATTCATTAAGAAAAGATATAGAAAAAAGGGAAAAGGTATGGTTGAATAGTGAAACATTAAACCTTAATACAGATCCGGATGAGCATTTTGTAACCGGTGATATTTTACGTACTCTGTTAAATCCGAATGCGGAAATTAAAATTGGTAATTCTATTTTTAAAATGATGAAATCGGGAGAAATGTTCGAAATAAAAAATGGTGATTTAAATATTTTATATAAATTAAGGAACGGTGAAATTCCGAAAACAGATATGCTTATAAAATATTACAGTAATAGTAATGATAAAACAAGTTATTATACAAATAAACACAATACAGTTGACAGGTATTATGACAATAAAAAGAAGAAATTTAAAGCAAAAGTTACTGTTACTAACGGACCTTACATTCATTACATTAAAGGTACAACGAGATCATATTATAAAAAAAGACGAAGATGGAAAAGTTTTCCTACAACTGTCGGAGCATATGTATACGGAAATATATACTTGAAAGATGACAACGGTAATTATGTGTTGGTTCCTGCAAGTCCTGTTTCCGGGAGTGACTATCCTTCGGGGAACAAAGATAAAGCAAGTGCAAAAGTATCCTTAGGACAAAAATTTTGGGTAAAAAGCGGAGAACTTAAATGCTATTCATCTTGTAACGGACAAACATATACCGTTACACTTTACTAATTGTTAGGGTACAAATAAGTTAAAAATAATAAAAAGTGAGGGTTTGAGTAAATCAATAAAAATATAAAACTTTAACTAAATATTTTTTTATTTGTCAAAAACTCAAACCTTCACTAAAATTATAGTTTTAAAAAATTTAAAGATGTCAAAATTATTCTCACTTTTTATCCTCTCATCTTTATTTTACTCGTGTCAAAAACAAGTAGAAATACAGATACCGAAATCGCCTCCGAAACTTGTTGTAAATTGTTTATTTACGCAAGACAGTATTTTTAAAGTTCAACTTGCTTCAAGTTCATATATTTTTGATACGACATACCGGTATATTGATAATGCAACTGTTAATTTATTTGCAAACAATATTTTGATTGAAAAACTAAATTACAAAGGTAAAGGTAAATACGAAACAGCAACTTATACTCCGAATACACATATTAAATATCGTATTGAAATTTCGGCAGAAGGTTACGAAACCGTTTTCGCTTCAAGTGAGTTACCGCCGAAAGTACAAATAAATAATATAAATGCAAATATATACTCACAAGAAACCGATAATAACGAACTTTATTCTAATATTCAAATTGAATTTTCTGACCCTGATGAAATAAAGAATTTTTATGAACTGTTAATACCGTACAATTACGAAGAATACAATATCATACAAAATCCGGATTTATGCTTTGAACCTGATGAGTTAATAAATGATACAATTTGTAAACATACAAGTTCCGGTTTTGCACACATTTATTCAAATTCACCGGTATTTTCAACAATATTTACATCCCGCAAAAAAACGATATTTGAAAATTATATTCCGGCTGTTTTCTCGGATAATCTTTTTAACGGTGAAAATTACACAGTAAATGTAGATTTTCTTGACGGCTCTTATAATTTGCCTGATACGGCAAAATTTAATATTCTTTTAAACTCAATAAGTGAAGACTTTTTTAAATACCTTTCTGTAAAAAGTATAAATCAAAATACGAGTGGTAATGAATTTCTTGATGAACTGTGGGACGGTTGGCAAATTGACGAACCTATACAAATGTATTCGAATGTTAAGAACGGATACGGTATTTTTGCCGGATATAATTTAAGTATTGACAGTATCTTCTATATTAAAGCTTTAAACAAGAAATGAAAAAAATATTTTTACTCTTCATAAGTTTGTTTTCAGTAATAATCCTTTTTGCTCAAACACATACAATAAGCGGATATATAAAAGATGCTTCAACAGGAGAGGAAATTATAGGTGCAGTTGTATATATTGCCGAAACGCAAAAAAATACCATAACAAATAATTTCGGATTTTACAGTATTAATTTTCAAGGAAAAGATTTTCTTGAACTTGAAGTCTCTTATTTAGGGTATGAGAACAAAAAAGAACGTATTTTTTTAAATTCCGATACAATAATAAATTTTAATTTACATATTTCGGAAAATTTGATTGAAGAAGTGTTTGTGAAAGCAAATAAAAATCAAATCCTGAATCTTCCGGAGATGAGTACGATTGAAATTTCCGTAAATCAAGTAAAAAATATTCCTGCAATAGCCGGCGAAACTGATATAATGAAAGCGATACAGCTAATGCCCGGAGTACAATCAGGCGGTGAAGGTCAAAGCGGATTATATGTTCGAGGAGGAAGCCCCGATCAAAATTTAATTCTGTTAGATGATGTCCCTTTATATTATATTAATCATTTCGGCGGCTTTGTTTCAATATTTAATACAGATGCCGTAAAATCGGTAAAATTAATAAAAGGCGGATTTCCTGCACGTTACGGAAATCGTTTGTCTTCTGTATTAGATATTCACATGAAAGAGGGAAATATGAAAAAATATGTAACGCACGGAACTGTCGGTAT
>CAZCPV010000295.1:0-2865 GCA_964500765.1 uncultured Draconibacterium sp. | reverse complement strand
CGTTTCCCGAGCATTGACCCTTTAAGCGACAAGTTTTATATGCTTTCTCCATACAATTACGCAAGTAATAACCCTTTTACAAATATAGATTTATGGGGGTTGCAAGGCGTTTTTTTTCAAAAAGGGATTATGAAAAATCAAGGTTTTGTTAAAGCTTATTCTGCAAATCAACAATCAAGCATAGGTAAACAATTTTCAAAAGTTCTTAAAGGACAAAAAAAATATAATGTTTTATATACTAATTTTAGTGCTGCTGCCGATGGTTTTCACAGAGTTATTTCTGATGCTTCGTCATTTAAAAGTGCAAAAAAGAATTCTGCATATATTCATAATTCAAAAGTAAATATGGATGATTTTAACAAAGCATCAGAAAATGGCAAAAAAGAAGTTATTATTATCGGAATTAACAATATATCAGATAACAAAGAAGACGTTAAAGAAGGTGCAAGGGCTTTAAATCATGAGAATTTACATGGTATAAAAACCTTACAAGGAAAAACAGCAAATAATGATAAAGATCATAAGGAATATTACGGAAATAAATGTAATGCCTGTAAAGATGGTCGTTCACCAAATGATAAAGATGTTTTAACCGACCCCAAATATAAAAATTCAAAGGCATATAAAAATTATATGGAAATTGATAGAACTGTTGAAAATATGTATTTTAAAAATCAATAATATGAAAAATTTAATTTATATATTATTATCTATAATTATTCTTTTTTCGTGTAATGAACATAATGTTTGTCTAAACTATGTAAAAGCCGACAGTTACTTTAAATTAGGGTTAAGAGTAGATTCCGTATATAGTAAAAATAATTGTATTTATTATACTAATATATTAAGTTGTGTTGAAAATAATGAATTTACATTTAAAGGTAAAATGTACATAAAAGACAGTATCTTTTATTATAAGATATTAAATCCTGAAACAGAGTATTTTCCTTTATTTGATTTAACTAAAAAGAAAAAATATACGATAAATATAAAACCAACAAATTCAACAGAAGTTCCTTTCAATAAAAAATTAACAGTAATTTTAAAACAACAAATAAACAATAAAGGAAAAGATGTATATATTTTTAGTGTGAAAAAAATTACTTGTTACCAGGGGGTTTTTTATGACGGTATTTATTTTTTAACACTTGAAAATGGTATAATAGGTTCTTATTTATATACAAATAACAATGGAATTAATTTTTATGCATATCCGGAAGGAGATATTTTAAAGAATAAGATAGATTATTCAAAATTTAAAAAATTTAAATTATTATAACTCAGCCGAGCAAATTTTGCGATCCGGTCGGTGCTCATTTATAACAAGTACCGCATATCCGCCTGCACGCAATCGGCTGTAAAATAACTTTCAACTTTTCCCTTTCAACTTTCGTCTTAAATTTGTACCTTTACAACGGAAAAGAATTACAAAAAGATTTTGGTTTGGATTGGTATTGCCTGTCCCGAATTTATTTCGGGAACTACGGGGCTAGGTTTTATGATGCGGAGTTGGGGAGATTTCACACGCAAGACAGGTTTACGGAAAAGTATAGTTTTCAAAGTCCGTATGTTTATGCCGGAAACGACCCGATAAAAAATATTGATATAAACGGAGATAGTTTAATTGTGTTAAATAATAAAGAAGGGGCAAAAGGCTATGGACATATGGCTTCTCTTGTTGGAAATGATAAAAATGGCTGGACTTTCATTTCAAAAGAAGGAAGACGAATAGATCCGGAAACAGAAGATAAAGATGGAACTATGTTATTTGGGGGAAAATCTACTGTATTAAAAATTGAATTTAACACGATAGATGAAGCATTAAAAGATTCTCGTATCGGTTCATACGAAAGTGGTTTAGGTTTTGAAACAACTGAAAAAGAAGATAAAAAAATTATAAAAGCTACATTAGACAAGGCAAAAGAAGACTATCATGTTTTGTATAACAATTGTGCAGATGCTGTATCAGAAGGTTTAAAGGTAATAGGCAAAAATCCTGGTACAGATGGCATTCCAAATGGATTAACCGGAGATGAAGGAATATCTTCTGTTCCTAATAAAAGATTTAAAGCAATTGAAAATAGAAACAAAGATGCTAAAAAAATTGATATTGATGAAGAAAGAAAAAAACAAAACAATCAATAGTTTAGTTTTTAATATAGTTTTAATAAGTTTAGCTTTAATTACAAATTCTTGTTATCATTATAAAACAAATGTGGAAAATTATTCATACAGTTTGAAATTTTCAAAAAAAATGGGTGTTTTCAATGATGAATATAAGCTATTGTACCCAATAGAACTTCCAAAATCAACATCTTTACGTTTTGTTGAAGCATGGTCTGAAAATTTATGGTACTATATTGATAACAAGGGAAATGTTAAAATAACAGATGAGGTTAATATTATTATACGGTTTAATTCAAACCTTTTAAATGATTCAATTAAATTTTATTCAACAGACTGTAATATAGGCATTAAAGATGATAAAATAATCTTACCATTAAAAGGAATTAGAAGTGATAGTATAAAAATAAAGGTTGAAATTAATTCAATAAATACAGAAGCCTATTTCGTAAAGGTTTTAAGATAAAATGCAAGACCAACATAGATAAACAACAAAAATAGAACCGCAACTTAGCAAAATGCTGCGATTTTTTTTGTTTTATAATAATGTAGCAATATTTTTATTAAAAAAGTCTTAGCTGGGCGAAGTCTGTGATTTCGACCCCGGCTGCCGATCATTTATAACAAGTGCCGCATATCCGCCTGAACGCAATGCTGTAAAAAAACTTTCAACTTTTCCCTTTCATCTTTCGTCTTATATTTGTACCTTTACAACGGAAAAGAATTACAAAAAGATTTTGG
>CAZCPV010000294.1:0-2881 GCA_964500765.1 uncultured Draconibacterium sp. | reverse complement strand
CCCCTTACAAATTCAAAAATTTCTTAATTTCATTTAATTTATTCAATGCTTCCACAGGTGTTAAATTGTTAACATCCAAATTAATAATTTCATCCCTTATTTGTTTCAAAACCGGGTCGTCCAATTGAAAAATACTCATTTGCAAGCCCTCTCGGTGTTCGGCAAGTTTTCCGGCTTTCTCAATAAGTTCTTCTTTACGGTGTGTTTTTTCGAGTTCTTTTAAAATTTCATCGGCACGTTTAAGAATACTTTTGGGCATGCCCGCCAATTTTGCCACATGAATACCGAAACTGTGTGCACTGCCGCCTCTTTTCAGCTTTCGCAGAAAAATAATTTTACCGCCGGCTTCCTTAACCGAAACATTATAATTTTTTATTCTCAAAAACGATTTTTCCATTTCGTTCAGCTCGTGATAGTGGGTTGCAAACAATGTTTTAGCTTTTGCATTCGGATGTTCGTGAATGTATTCTACAATCGACCAAGCAATTGAAATACCGTCGTAAGTACTTGTACCTCTGCCGAGTTCGTCGAAAAGGATAAGACTTCGTTTGGATAGATTATTTAAAATACCGGCAGCTTCGTTCATTTCAACCATAAAAGTCGATTCGCCGGAAGAAATATTATCCGAAGCACCTACACGCGTAAATATTTTATCCACATAACCGATTTCGGCTTTTTCGGCAGGCACGTATGAGCCGATTTGTGCCAACAAAACAATCAAAGCCGTTTGTCTTAAAAGTGCCGATTTTCCCGCCATATTAGGACCCGTTACAATAATAATTTGCTGCTCTTCATCATCTAAAAACACATCATTCGGGATATAACTCTCATCAACGGGTAATTGCTTTTCGATAACCGGATGTCTGCCTTGGATAATATTAATTGTGTCGGTTTCGTTAAGTTCGGGTTTTTTATAATTATTTTCTTGGGCATTTTCGGCAAAAGCCGTCAAAACATCAATTTTTGCCGCAGCTCCGGCAGTGGTTTGTATTAATGAAAGATAGTCGGATAAATCGTTTACCAAATCGTTGTAAAGTTCTGTTTCCAAAGCCAATATTTTATCTTCGGCACCGAGTATTTTTTCTTCGTATTCTTTCAATTCCTGATTGATGTACCTTTCGGAACTTACCAAAGTTTGCTTTCGCATCCATTCCGAAGGCACCATATTTTTATATTTGTTCCTGACTTCAAAATAATAGCCGAATACATTGTTAAAGCCGATTTTTAAAGAAGCAATACCGGTTTGATAAGCCAAATCCCGCTGTAAATTTTCCAAATAATCCTTTCCGGAATAAGCAATATTTCGCAAATCGTCAAGCTCAGGTGAAACCCCTTCTTTTATGACATTTCCTTTGTTTACGGCTGTCGGCGGGTCTTCTTTTATTTCTTTTTCGATACGATTGCGAACGGTTAAACAAGGATTTAAACTTTCGGCAACTTTTTGCAATTTGGGCTCATTGCTTTTATTACAAATATTTTTAATTTCTTCAACGGCATACAGGGCATTTTTCAACTGAAAAACATCTCGCGGCGTAATACGTTGCGAAGCAATTTTAGAATTCATTCGTTCCAAATCGCCGATTTGCTTCAACAATTTCTTAATTTTTTCTGTTATTTCGGGATTTTTTATAAAAAACTCAACCAAAGTATGCCTCTCGTTTATGGCTTTTATATTTTTTAAAGGAAAAGCCAACCATCTTCTCAATAAGCGTGAACCGGGTGACGAAACCGTATTATCAATAACTTCGAGCAATGATTTTGCCCCTTCGCCGGGTGCATTAAAAAGTTCGAGATTATTAATCGTAAACTTATCCAACCACACATATTTTTCTTCTTCAATACGTGAAATTTTTGCAATATGCTTTATATCACGATGTTCTGTTAAATCAAGATATTGCAAAATTGCTCCTGCCGCAACAATTGCATAAGAGAAATTATGAATGCCGAAACCTTTAAGCGAATTTGTACCGAATTGTTTCAGCAGCCGGTCTTCGGAAGTACTTTCGGTAAATGCCCAATCTTCCAATTTATAGGAATAATATTTTGTGCCGAAAATTTCTTTGAATTTTTCATATTTACTTCTTTCATACAAAACTTCTTTCGGTGCAAAACCGGATAATAATTTATCAACATATTGAAAATTGCCTTGAGCGGCATAAAATTCGCCGGTTGAGATATCCAAAAAAGCAACACCTGCAATTTGATTTTCGATATGAACGGCTGCGAGAAAATTATTTTCTTTCCGGTTAAGGATGTTATCGCTTAATGTAACACCGGGCGTAACCAATTCGGTAACACCGCGTTTAACGATTGTTTTTGTTTTTTTCGGGTCTTCCAACTGCTCGCAAATCGCAACTCTTTGTCCGGCTCGCACCAATTTCGGAAGATATGTATCGAGTGCATGATAAGGAAATCCGGCAAGTTCGACATAAGTTGCGGCACCGTTGGCTCTTTTTGTTAACGTTATACCGAGAATTTCAGAAGTTTTTATCGCATCGTCGGAAAAAGTTTCGTAAAAATCGCCCACACGAAACAAAAGCACCGCATCGGGATGTTTTGATTTAATTTGGTTGTATTGTTTCATTAAAGGCGTTTCCGCAATCTTCTTTGCCATAATTTGTTCTGAAAAGTGAAAAGCAAAAGTAATATTTTTAGTTGAAAGTCGAAAGGGAAAAAGGGAAAGTTGAAAGTTTGAAGTTGAAAGGAAAAAGGAAAAGGTAAAAGGGAAAAGGTAAAAGGGAAAAGGCAGAAGGTGAAATCAGTATGACAGGTATTTCATTAAAATCAACAATTAGTAATAACAAAAGCACGCAGCTTAATCAACAAATAACAAAATCCAAACCTAATTGTCATAAAAATATATGTTTAATAACTTTAAAAA
>CAZCPV010000293.1:0-2889 GCA_964500765.1 uncultured Draconibacterium sp. | reverse complement strand
GTATCGGGCGGCTTTGCCGTAGGAAGATATGCTACGGCTAAAGGTATTGATACAACCTATTTTACGGTAAAAAGAGATGAAGGTACAAGAGTATATACTTCCGGCACTGCTGTAACCAGCGGCGGTTTCGCAGTTGGAAGATATGCTACTGCTAAAGGCATGGAAGAACCGCTTTTTAAAGTAAACGATAATGAAGGTACTTTTGTTAACAGCGGTTACAGTACGGCTAAAGGCGTATCGGGCGGTTTTGCCGTAGGAAGATATACCGGTGCCAAAGGTATTGATACAACCTATTTTACGATAAAAAGAAATGAAGGAACGCGTGTTTATACTTCCGGTGCTGCAGGTGTTTCAGGCGGCTTTGCCGTAGGAAGATATGCTTATGCCAAAAAAGGCATGGACGAAACATATTTCAGTGTTGATTCTGCAAAAACTGTTGTCAGCTTTGTAGGAAACGATGCAAATACCGGACTATTTGTAAGCCAAACAGGTGCAAATTCCGTAGGAAACCTTTTTAATGTACGAAAAAATTATTTCAGAGCAGGATATTCAACATCGGGTGCTAATAATATAGAATTCAGGGTAGGAAATATTGATACGGATATTTCGGGTTTTACAACAGATTTTATAATAGTGAACGAAAAAGCATATTTAAAAAGAGGATTAACTTTAGGAAGGGGTAATATTCCTTCAGCATCTCCGTATTCATTACCTGCACAAAGAGGAGCATCAAATAACATTCTTAAACTAAACGTCCAAACATTAGCATTAGAATGGGCTGACGGTATAAAAAGCCCGACAAAAAATTCGGACAAACTGAAATTAGAATCCGAAATTGAAACATTAAAAAAAGAAAATGCCAAATTACGCAAAGATATTGAAGAAATAAAACAATTATTGAAAAATAACTCAAAATAAGATGGTTATGAAAAAATATTTAATGTTTCTTCTTATCTTATCGTTTAATATTATTGTAAACGGACAAGAATTAGTAATTCCTTCCGGGGCTTCTTTTCATGTTTCGCAAGGTGTTGCTCTTATTCTTTCCGAAGGAACCGGTTTGAATGTAAATTCACAAAATGTAAGTTTTGACGGTAATATTAAATTTACGGGAAATGAAGAACAAACTGTTTCGGGAAGTATTCCCGTGAACATAAATAATCTGTCTGTAAATAATAACGGATTGATTTTGGAAAATAATCTTACGATAAATTCGGAACTTACTATGCAAAACGGTATTATCAATATTCAAAATAATAATCTGACTATTGAAAATTCAGCCGATATTGTCGGTAATTTTTCCGAAAATTGTATGATTGTTAAAGATGCAAACGGTGTATTTCAAAGAAATGTGTCAAACAACGGTACCTATATTTTTCCGATAGGAGATATTTCCGGAAGTGCGGATTACTCTCCTGCAGAAATTGATATGTTAAGCGGCACATATTCTGATGCAAATATTGCGGTAGATGTTACTAACAGCAAATTTTCGCAAAATAACAGTACTGCAAATTATTTAAACAGGTATTGGGATATTCTTGCAAGCGGAATTTCAAATCCGCAATACGATATAAATCTCAATTATGTTTCGGCAGATATTATCGGTGATGAAACCGAAATATACGGTGCATATTATACCGATGAATGGCATTTGTTAAACCCTGTTTCTTCCGGTACAATATCGGCAACAAATATGACTGAATTCGGCACTTTTACCGGAGGCGAACAAACTGCTTTAGTGGGAATTAATAATTTATCGGACAATAAAATTGATATAAAAGGTACTGAAAACGGGATTTTCGTAAATTCAAATCTTAATATTAAGGAAATCAGTGTTTTTAATATATTAGGACAAAAAATATATCAACAAAAAAAATTGTCTTCAAATTTTATTAATTTTAACACGAATACAGAAACCGCAGTGTATTTTGTCAGGGTTTTAACAGATAAAGGATATTTTGTAAAAAAAGTTTTAATTTACTAATCCGAAAAATTTTTATTAACTTTGGGGACGGCTTTTTCAGTCGTCCTTTTTTGTTAACTAAAACTCCGAAAAATGAAAAAAACAATTCTTTTATTAGGCATTTTTGCAACTTTCTTATTTTCCTGCAAAAGAAACAATATTCCCGAAAATATTGATTTTAAACAAGAAATGCGAAATTTTGTGCAAGGTATAAGCTCTTATGCAAGAAGTACGAATTCAAACTTTATAATTATTCCGCAAAACGGAAGCGAACTTTCAACAGAAAACGGAACGGAAAACGGAACACCTGCGGCAACTTATCTAAATGCAATTGACGGACAAGGACAGGAAGATTTATTTTACGGTTACGACAGCGACGACCGGGAAACATCGCAAAATGATACGGAATATTTAAAGAATTATCTTGATATTGAAAAAAACAATAATGTTAAAATTTTGGTAACAGACTATTGCTCAACGCATTCAAAAATGGATAATTCGTATCAAAAAAATAATACGTCGGGTTATATTTCATTTGCCGCACCGGAAAGAAATTTGAACGTTATACCCGATTACCCTTCCGACCCCTATAATGTAAATACAAATGACATCACAAGTCTTTCCGATGCAAAAAATTTTCTTTACCTTATAAATCCGGAAAAATTTTCATCGAAACAAGATTTTATTAATGCCGTTTCGCAAACAAATTACGATGTGGTGCTGATGGATTTGTTTTTTAATGACACACAAGAATTTTCCGCATCGGAAATTTCTGCATTGAAAACAAAAGCAAACGGCGGAAAAAGATTGGTTATCAGCTATATGAGTATCGGTGAAGCCGAAGATTATCGTTATTATTGGAAATCGGAATGGGACAAAGACAAACCCGAATGGTTAGACAAAGAAAATCCGAATTGGAAAGGCAA
>CAZCPV010000292.1:0-2890 GCA_964500765.1 uncultured Draconibacterium sp. | reverse complement strand
TGGCGGAATTGGTAGACGCGCGGGACTTAAAATCCCGTGTTCAGTAATGAACGTGCCGGTTCGATGCCGGCTCCGGGTACGTAATTAAGCTCTCATTTATTTGGGGGCTTTTTTTGTTACACCTTAATTCTGCAGGATGCAGTTAAACAGTTGACAGTCACGGCGTGAATCGTTAATTAATAGTGATGTGTAATTGTTGCAATTTGCTGTTTATTAGGTTATTCACACCGTAAGTTGCGGAAATTTTTCGTGCCGATAATAATTGATTTTTTTTCTGTGAGATTTTATGGTAATTTTCCGCACTCATTAGAAATGCAAATAAATAAAATGAATTCCGAAAAAACGAAAAACAAACGCTTTACTTTTAAAAAGTTTTTGAAATATTTCTTTTTAAGTCTGTTAATTTTAATTATCGGCTTTACGATTTACTTTTTTCAAGCAATAAAAATGCCGCCGCCGAAAATTTCCGATTTATCTTCTTTAAAAGAAAAAAGAAAAGTTCTCGATAAAAATTTTTACGGAATAAAAAATAACCGTTTGCGAAAAAGCGAGAGCGGTTTATATGAATTATATGTTGAAGGAAGTCCTTTTAAAAGAGGTGTTTATAACGGAAAACTTACGGCAGAACTCGGCAAAAAGCAGGAAGATGCTTTTGTGGAAGAAATTAATAAAATGATACCGTCAAAACGTATTTTGAATATTATGAAATACATGACGGCTTGGTTTAATCGAAATATGGACGAGTACGTTCCGGAAGAATATCTTGAAGAAATTTACGGTGTTTCGGAGTCGGCATCGAAAGATTATTTATATATCGGGGATAATTATGCACGAATTCTTAATTATCATGCGGCACACGATATAGGGCATGCCGTTCAAAATCTTGCAAAAGTCGGCTGCACTTCGTTTTCGTGTAATCATTCAAAATCGGCTGACGGACATTTAATAATCGGGCGAAATTTTGATTTTTACGTAGGCGATAAATTTGCCGAAGACAAAATTGTTACTTTTTACAAACCGGATAAAGGGTATAAATTTGTTGAAATAACTTGGGGCGGTTTTATCGGTACGGTTTCCGGAATGAATGACCAAGGTTTAACGGTAACATTAAATGCGGCAAAATCGGAAATTCCGTTTTCTTCGGCAGATCCTATATCGTTGATAGCGAGAGAAATATTACAATATGCTTCAACTGTTAACGAGGCATTTGAGATTGCAAAAAAGCGAAAATCTTTTGTGTCGGAAGCGATTATGATTGGTTCGGCAAAGGATGATGCAACGGCAATAATAGAAAAAACACCGAAAGATTGTGCTTTGTTTTTCCCGAAAAAGGATGTTGTTATCGGGCCCAATCATTTTCAATCCGAAAAATTTAAAAACACGAAACTTAATATTGAAAATATTGAAGAAAGTTCATCAATGTATAGGTATAAGCGTATGAATGAGTTGATTATGCGATATGCAAAAATCGGATATAAAGAAGCTGCCGAAATTTTACGAAATAAAAAGGGCTTGAAAGACCGAAATATCGGGATGGGAAACGAAAAAAATATTTGTCAGCTTATTTCGCATCATTCGATAATTTTTAAACCCGATGAACGAAAATTTTGGATTTCAACCAATCCGTATCAACTCGGAAAATATGTTTGTTACGATTTGGACAGTGTTTTCTCCGTTTTTCCGGCTATGACCGAAAATCATGAACTTTATATAGACAGTCTTACGATTCCGCCGGACAGTTTTTTGTTTTCAAAAGATTATAAAAATTTTACCTATTTCAAAAAACAAAAAGACCTTTTTAAACAAGCGAAAAAAAATCGTTCGATAGTTATTAACAATTCTGATATTCAGGAGTTTATAAATTCAAATCCGGAATATTTTTATACCTACCGGCTTGTCGGAGATTATTATTTTGCAAAAGAGAACAATGAAGATGCGAAGCATTATTACGAAATTGCTTTAACAAAAGAAATAACGACTTTGCCGGAACAAAAGGCAATTGAAAAACGTTTGAAAGATATAGAATTGAACGTTAAAAATTGAAGTAATATATGTTTAAAAAGTTAATTATATTTGTCATTTTTATAAGTTTGCTTTCCTGTTCCGACAGGGTTTATAAACGAGCGGTAAAACATGCACCCTACGATGCGATTATTGTTCCGGGTGTTCCGTATCACGGAAAAGATTGGAACGATATTATGAAAATGCGGGTATATTGGTCATATTTATTGTGGAAAAGAGGTGTTGCCGAGCATATTGTTTATTCGGGCGGTGCGGTATATACTGCTTATTATGAGGCGATTGTGATGAAGTTGTATGCCGAAAAATTAGGAATTCCCGGAAATATTATTTTTACCGATACTCTTGCCGAGCACAGCACCGAAAATCTTTGGTATTCCTACAAACTTGCCCGAAAACAAGGGTTTAAAAAAATTGCTTTGGCAACCGACCCGATGCAAAATTTTACGGTCAGAAAATTTAAGTTAGATAATGAGTTGGATATAAGGTCGATACCGATAATTTTTGAACAAATTGATACTTTTATGAACTTGCCGAATCCGAAAATAGACCCTTTGCCGGCTTATAAAAAGAACTTTGTTTCTATTGAAAAACGGGAAAGTAAATTTAAACAGTTTATGGGGACTTTGGGCTTGAATATAAAATCAAAAGACAAGAGATTGAACAGAATCGAAAGGATTGAGCAGAAATGAAAATACATAAGGATATTCAGGAAATACCAACTTTCTTATAATGAGCTTATTATAATGAATAAAAACTTAATATTACCCTATTTTGCATAAAATATTGCATATTTTCGGGGTAATTATTTTTTAGTTTTACTTTTGTCTTGACACAAAAGTAACAAAAAGTCAAGACTGACAATAATTTT
>CAZCPV010000291.1:0-2891 GCA_964500765.1 uncultured Draconibacterium sp. | reverse complement strand
TGTTAATACGAGCCGAAAACTTGATGTTAAAGAAAAAACGGCAAAAGAAATATCAAAAAAAACCGGAAATGCCGTTCTTGCCGTTCCGTCGGATGTCAGAAAACCGTTTCAAAATGAGGCGGTTTTAGAAAAAGCAATTGAAAAATTCGGACAGGTTGACGGCTTGCTGAATAATGCCGCCGGAAATTTTATCAGTCCTACCGAGCGTTTGAGTTATAAGGCATTTGATACCATTGTTGATATTGTTTTAAAAGGGACTTATAATTTTACGCTTGCAATCGGAAAATATTGGATTAAAAACAAAATTCCCGGAACGGTATTAAATATTGTAACAACCTATGCTTCAACCGGCTCGGGTTTTGTTGTGCCTTCTGCAATTGCAAAAGCCGGTGTTTTAAATTTAACACGTTCATTAGCAGCAGAGTGGGGGAAGTATAACATTCGATTGAATGCAATTGCTCCGGGACCCTTCCCCACAAAAGGTGCTTGGGACAGACTGTTTCCGGGTGCCGGATTTGAAGAAAAATTAATTAATAAAATTCCTTTAAAAAGAGTAGGTAAGCACAGCGAATTAGCCGATTTGGCAAGCTATCTTATTTCCGATTTTTCGGGATATATTACCGGTGAAACGGTTACGATTGACGGCGGCGAATGGCTCGGCGGTGCCGGCGAGTTTAATTGGCTCGAAGAAATTAAACCCGAACAATGGGACGAAATTGCAAAGACAATAAAACAAAAAAATAAAAAATAATTTTAACTTAAGAAAATTCAGAACAACTGACCCCCCGTGTGAATTAAGATGACACCGATTTTATATTTAAGAACAAGGAACACCGATTAACGAATGGCGATTTATTATCCGACTGTGAAACAAAACTTCAAAAATCTAAATCGTTAATCCTTGTTTGATATTCAAACTTTTTTGATTTGTGAATACTGTTATAAAGGAATTAGAATTTACTAAAACGTCCTAATTAAAAAAAAAGTGCAAACATCACTGCTTGCACCTTTTTATCTAATCACTGTTTGTTTATTCCAATCCGAATGCGTAATATGCAATTTCTCCGTCAGGATAAACACCTTGGATGTAAACCCCGCCGTGAAGATTTTTTAACAAATTTTGAATATCTTTGGGAGAACTTACGGCTTTTCTGTTTATATGCGTAATGATAAATCCCGGTCTTACTCCTGCTTTCATTAGCTTACCGGCTTGTAAGTCACTTACCTGAACACCGTTTTTAATTTTTAATTTATCTTTTGTCTTATTCGAAATACTTGAAAAACTTGCTCCGAGAACTTGAATTATATCTTTATTTACGACTTCCGTTGTGCCGAGACTGTTTTTCAACGTAACCGAGAATTTCTTTAATTTTCCGTCTCTGTTTACCCAAATCGTAACCTTATCGCCCGGACTGAAACGACTTATTTGTTCTTGTAATTCCGAAACCTTTTCAACCGGTGTGTCATTAACTTTTACAATAACATCTTTTTCTTTTATGCCGGCTTCTTCGGCAGCACTGCCTTCATTCACGTTAACAACGTAAACACCTTCCGGTTTATCCATCTTTAAATCTTCGGCTAATTTTGCATCAACATCTTGTATGTTTACACCGAGTAGGGCTCTTTGGACTGTTCCGTATTCTTTTAAATCGGCTACTACTTTTTTTACGATAGATACCGGTACGGCAAATGAATATCCTGCATAAGAGCCGGTTTGTGAGGCAATTGCCGTATTTATGCCTACCAATTCGCCGTTTGTATTTACTAAAGCACCTCCGCTGTTTCCCGGATTAACGGCAGCATCTGTTTGAATAAATGATTCGATGGCATATTGTTGTTTTTGTCTCAACAAATTAATATTTCTGGCTTTTGCACTGACAATACCTGCCGTAACCGTTGACGTTAAATTAAAAGGATTTCCGACAGCTAAAACCCATTGACCGATTTTAAGATTATCCGAATTACCGTATGGAATTGTAGGTAAGTCTTTTTCGTCTATTTTAATTAAAGCAATATCCGTAGCCGGGTCTCTGCCGATTAATTTTGCCGTATATTTTCGGTTATCGTTTAAAATAATCTGAATATCGTTTGCATTTTCCACAACGTGATTATTTGTAACTATGTAGCCGTCGCTCGAAATTATAACGCCCGAACCCGATGCCATAGCAGGTATTCTTTGTCCGAATTGATCTCCGAAAGGATTGCCGAAGAAAAATTGTTGAATAGAAGGTTGCATTTGTTGTGCCTCATAAGTCGTTTTAACATGAACAACAGCATTTACCGTTTTTTCGGCAGCTGCTGAGAAATCAGGTAAAACAGTACTTGTCGCCGGAAAATTACTTGTTTGATATACAGGAGTTTTTGTTGTCTCTGTTTGAATTGTCTCTTGTTTCGGCCCGATTAACCAATTAATACCGAACGCACTTACACCGCCTAACAGTGCTACTAAAAAAAGACCTAAAATCTTTTTAGTGTTCCAATTTGATTTTTTTTCTAAATTTTCCATTGTTCTTGAATTTTTAGATTATATTTATTTAATTTTGTGAAAACATCTTTTATACATCTTAATTTCAAATGCCGAACCAAATTGTATTTTTTTGTTTGGTATTGACAAATTGACATATACCGAAACGTATAACTGCTTTAAATGTTACAAGAAATATCGGATTTTTTTTAATTTAAAAATTTTATATTGCAATAATTTAACGATATTATGTTTTATTATTGTGAATTATTATATATTACCGTTACCAAATATAAAAAAGAAAATATGAAAAACAGCTTATTGATTATAACAATCGGAATTATCCTATTAAATATTTCTTGCAAAAAATCTCCAAACGAAATTCCGTCAGAACCGAAACTATTATTCAAGTCCGGATTTGAAAGTG
>CAZCPV010000290.1:0-2893 GCA_964500765.1 uncultured Draconibacterium sp. | reverse complement strand
TTTGCACCGTAAACACGGTAGGTGTTATTAGGTGTCGGGTTGTTTTTCATAATTTGGGTGTATTTCGGCAGTAATCCGTCGCTGGGGTCGTTTACGGTAACCCAGCGTGTTCGTTGTTGCAATTCCCAATGTCCGAAAGGCGGTTCCCAATCCGGCGGTTTTGAGTTATTCCCGACAGATTTACCCGGACCGTCCGGCACCCATACTTCTACCCAATATGTTTCTTGTACTTGGTGTGTTGTTTTTATAAGAGAACACCATATTGTTTCGCTGTTATCAATCCAATCTCGTCCTTTTTTCCATTGTCGGGATATAAAAAAATAACGTGCTGCCATTGCCGGATCTAAAAAAATATTAATCACACCAAGTGTATGGTTATCTGTTGCAAAACCATTATAAATAGCTCGTGCAACGTTTACTTTTTCAGCAAATTCAGTATCATTGTCATAATTTTCGGAAGCGGAACTGAATAATCTCCAATGAACGGGACTGTTTTCCTGAGCCCAAATACTTATTCTCGGAATAGTATGATTTTGATGATCTGTATAATAATTTATGGCATTTATTGTCGGACTTCCTTGTTCCAAGTCTTCAATAGTTGTCGGTGTTCCGATAATGTTCTCCATTAAATCGTTATTTATATATATCTTTCCTAATTTTGTAGTTGTCAGTCCGGTTACTATTGTCCAAATTCCCCAGGGAAGCATTAAACGTTCTGAAATAGGCCCGTCTTTTATTTTTTGAAAAGCATTTTGAGCGGCACTTGCAACCGAACCGTCTTCTATTGAATTTGCAATAGGTGCTCCGTAATTCGGAGATGCTACGGTTATATATCCGCCGAATCTTTTTCCCGTATTATGAGTTATTCTGTCAATATCTCTTATTGTAACTCCTCCCATACTGTGTCCTATTGCTAAATTATTAGGATTATGACTTTTATGTGCGAAATAATTATCTATTGATGTTATTACTCGATTCGCCATATAATCAATACCAAAACCGGTATCGTAAGTTTGTCTTAAACTGTTAATGTTTCGTTCCTGATCAAAAATAGTATTATAATGTTCCCATGAACTTGCATTACCGTCTAACCCGTGTACCCAAATAACGTTTCTTTGTGCGTTTATATTTATATGGCAGATAAAGAATACAGCCAAAATTAATAATTTATATGTTATATGTTTCATTTTTTATAATTTTTTCAATTAAATATTTAAATTAAATTTCAGATTTTCTATTTTTGAATTAGTTGTCATTTTTATTTCTTTACCGGAAGGCAAAGAAATTTTTTCTTCAACTCTGACAGCATTTAATGATTGTATTTTACCTTTGTTATAACCGTAATAAACAGTTTGAAGGAGTTCATTTTTTTCATTATAAATTCTGTTTCCTACTAATTTATTTATGTTTTTATTAATCAGCAGTACTGTTTCTAAATTTTGCCCCATGTCTTTCAAAGGCATTCTTACGGTAATATAGCCGTCTTCCAATTCTTGTATTTCTGCACCGTTTTCTGATGCATTTTTAATAAACTCTTCTGTATTGTCGGCAAAAAATTGTCCCTGCATTGTTGCCAATGCTTCATTAATATCTTCTTCCGAAAATTTGTCCCTGAGTTTTTTTATTTTTTCGACAAGTTTAATCTGATTCGGAATTTCGATATGTTCGGAACCCTTTAATTTTTTGCTTTTATCATAAAAATAAGCTGTATTCCCGATTATTTCAGTTCTGACAATTTCGGGGATATCATTAGCCGGAGTATTATTCGGAATTTTTATTTTGTTTTTGAAATTTAATTTATCAATGGTTAAACTTACTTCCCCGCTTTCTGATAATTGCATGGTAATTTTTTGTTTCTCACTCATCGGGTTAAGATTTGATATGTCTAAATCTGACAGTTTTGAGAAAGGGGTTTCATAATCTGTCCATGTAGTTACTTCATATGAGACTTGTAAAATTCCGGGAAGTTGATTTTTAAACGTTTCGGAATTAAAATTTTTATCTTTTTTAAAAAGAAGAGTGTCATTATTACAACTGAAAAAAAACAGCATTGAAATAATGAAAAATAATTTAAAAATTGTTTTGTTTTTCATTTTGGTATTTTTTATAATAATTCGGTCATACTTATTTTTTATTACGGAGAAATAAGTACTTGCAAAATTGCATTTTATCCTTTTTTTTATTCAGAATAAAATAACTCCTTTCAGATACATAGTTTAAAAATGTTAAATAAACAGTTACTTGAAAATTTGCCGACAATATTCAATTGCAAAGGTTACAATATTTGTTTGGAATAAAAAGGACAAAACGGGACTTTAAGGGACATTAAGGGACATTTTTCGGTTTTCCGAATTTTTTGTAAATTTTTTCTTGTTCTTTCGGTGTAATTAATCCTCCTTTAATTGTAATATTTTGCTTTTTTAACCATCTGGTTAAAGTTTTTCTGCAAATGTTAAATTCATTTGCAATTTGTTTTCGTGTTTTAGCTCCGGTGTTTTTCATTTTTTCCATTTTTTTTGAATATTTTATAAATAAAACTAATTTTTAGTTTTATTACTTTAGCAGGGAAAATCTAACCGGGGTAATACAATTTTTTTTTGAAATTTTTTTAACGGATATTACACGGGATGTTGTAATGGGCATACTGTCAGTAATATACATTGCTATTTAGATTGAGTATAAATTGTGTATTTGTACTAATCCATATATCTGTATATTTACATATAAAGGTTGACAGAGCTTCACTTTCTGAATTAAAGTAATACGAATTGTCTCTTAACTTCCTGTAGATTAATATAATGAAACCCTGACTCTCGGATTTAATGCTAATTGTGCATTAGTGACTTGAATTCTGCTTTTTAAACTGATATTCTTCCGTATTCATATTTTCTTT
>CAZCPV010000289.1:0-2962 GCA_964500765.1 uncultured Draconibacterium sp. | reverse complement strand
CTTTGTTAAAATCATCGGAAGATACGGATTGTACGGAACCCGTTGCATCTTCTTTCTTAACTTCTCCGTAACCGATTACAACAACTTCGGCTAATTCCGAATCGTCAAAACTTAAAACACAATCAAGCACATTTCCTTCAATGTTTTTTTCTTGTGTTTTCATTCCGATATAAGAAAAAACCAAAACGGTTGCATCATTCGGAACAGCAACGGAATATTTTCCCGAAGCATCGGTCATAGTCCCTGTTGTTGTTCCTTTTACAAGAACACTTACTCCGGGAATGGCTTCACCGTCACTTCCGGTTACTGTTCCCGTAATTGTTTTTTGTCCGAATGTCGTAAACCCGACCAAGACAAAAAATATTGCGGGAAGTAATTTCGTAATAACTGATTTTTTTAATTTCATTGCGTTAGAATTTAATTAAAATTAATATAAATTGCAGTTTATTTTTTAATAATACAAAAACAAATATTATTAACTTTCAATTCCTAAAACTAATTAACATTTTCTTAACATACAACAGTATCAAACAAATATCTTCATGCAAACGTATTCGCAAACGATTGCAAATTTTATATAACATATTTTTAAAAAATATAATTTACGATTTTTTTCATTAAAGTCAAAAAAAATATCTATTTTAGAGGTCTGATGAAAAGTCACCAAGTTACTATAAAAGATATTGCAAAAATACTCGGAATATCTGCATCTACGGTATCCAGAGCATTAAAAGACCATCCGGACATCAGCACGGAGACAAAAAATAAAGTTAAAGAACTTGCCGAAAAACTCAAATACAAGCCCAATGCCATCGCATTAAGTCTTCAAAGCAATAAAAGCCATATTATCGGTATCATTGTTCCGCAAATCGTTCATCATTTTTTCTCAACGGTAATAAGCGGTATAGAAGAATACGCTGCCGACAAAGGGTATAACATTATTATTACACAATCGAATGAATCGCCTGAAAAAGAAATCTCGAATTGCCGAACACTGCTTTCCGGAAGAGTGGACGGAATGATTATTTCCAGAACAAAAGACACCGAAAATTTTGACCATTTCAAAAATATTTTAAATACGGGAATTCCGATAGTTTTTTTTGACAGAACTTGCCACGGAATAAAAACAGATAAAGTGATTATTGATGACTATAAAGCTGCTTATGATGCGACAGAATATCTGATTAAAACCGGTTGTAAAAAATTAATTCATTTCAGAGGTCCCGAGAACCTTAAAATAAGTTCTAAGAGAATGTGGGGTTTTGCCGACGCATTAAAAAGAAACAATATTCCGTTTACTGAAAATCTTGTTTATAAAGCAGATACTTTTGAAGAAGGGCGTCAATTAATTTTTGAACTTCATAAAAAAAATGATTTACCCGAAGGCATTTTTACCGTAAATGATATGACGGCTGCCGGTGCTATGAGTGCATTAAACGAATTAAAAATAAAAATTCCCGAAGAAATTTCAATTTTCGGGTTTACAAACGGAATTATTTCCGAAATAACTTCACCTTCTCTGTCAACAGTAGAACAAAACGGCTATTTAATGGGCTATACGGCTGCCGAAATTTTAATTAACAAAATTGAAAACGAATCGGATGAAATTATTTCAAAAGTAATTCCCACAAGATTAATCATTCGAAAATCAACAAAACATTTATAAAAATTCCTGCAATCGTTTGAAATACAATATCTGATTAAATAACAACAGCTTACAAACAGGAAGAGAACGCTCTGCATTTTGATTTCAGATAAAATACATATATATTTGTATTGCAGTTTACATATAAATAAATATTATTTCTTTCCTTTATCAATTACCGAATTTTCATTCGGGTATTAATTGTTGTACATAACTTTCTTATAATGAAGACAAAACCAAAATTAAGTTTTTGGCAAATTTGGAATATGAGTTTCGGATTTCTCGGAATTCAATTCGGATTTGCTTTGCAAAATGCCAATGTCAGCCGTATTTTTGAAACCCTCGGAGCTAAAATTGACGACATTCCTATCTTGTGGATTGCAGCACCGGTAACGGGACTTATAATTCAGCCCATTATCGGGCACGCATCTGATAACACATGGGGACGATTGGGAAGACGAAGACCCTATTTTCTTTTCGGTGCAATTCTGGCATCGCTGGCACTGTTTGTTATGCCCAATTCACCCGCATTATGGATTGCAGCCGGAATGCTGTGGATGATGGATGCTTCGATTAATGTTTCAATGGAACCTTTCAGAGCATTCGTAGGCGATATGCTGCCTTCCGACCAAAGAACGGCGGGCTTTGCCATGCAAAGTTTTTTTATCGGAACAGGTGCCGTAATTGCTTCGGCACTGCCTTGGATGATGACCAATTGGTTCGGAATTGCAAATACCGCTCCCGAAGGAATGATACCGCCTTCCGTAAAATTTTCTTTCTACATAGGCGGAATAATTTTTATAAGTGCCGTTGCCTGGACAGTTTTCAGCACAAAAGAATATTCGCCCGATGAATTAAAAGAATTTAATACAAAAGAAGAAAATTTATCGGAAAAAGAAACAGAAATAAATTCTGAAAATAACATTAAAAAATCAAATAAACTCGGAATTGTGTTTTCATTAATCGGTATTTTGCTGAGTTTTGTTTTTTATTTTATTCATGTAGAAAAAGAAGTATATATTCTTTCTCTC
Organism: uncultured Draconibacterium sp.; assembly: GCA_964500765.1. Classification (GTDB taxonomy): domain Bacteria; phylum Bacteroidota; class Bacteroidia; order Bacteroidales; family JAADGE01; genus JAADGE01. The sequence continues at coordinate 286 of CAZCPV010000289.1, read as the reverse complement.
GGCTTATTAATTTTCGGAATTCTGGAATTATTGTCGGCATTTATGCAAAAATCCGGAAACAAAAAGGGCTTTGTTTCTGTTTTTAACGATTTAAATTCTATGCCTAAAACAATGGGACAACTTGCAATCGTTCAATTCTTTTCATGGTTTGCCCTGTTTGCAATGTGGATTTATACAACGTCCGCAGTAACGGCTCATGTTTACGGGACTTCCGACACAACTTCAAAATTATATAACGAAGGTGCCGACTGGGTAGGAATGTTGTTTGCGGCATACAATCTTTTTG
>CAZCPV010000288.1:0-3031 GCA_964500765.1 uncultured Draconibacterium sp. | reverse complement strand
CTTTTTACATCTTTTAACCGACGCAAAATGAAGAAAGTCATTCAGATTTCTGTTTTAATACTCCTTACTTCGAATCTGTTTGCCCAAAACAAAATCGCCTACGTTTCAAGCAATTATGAAAAATTTGGTTTAAAGCAAGGCAATATCCCCGAAAAATGGGAAGACGGCATTCGCACCGGCGGGAAAAAAGGAACCTACGAATGGTGGTATTTCGATGCGCATCTCGACGACGGAACAACCGTTGTAATTGTCTTTTACACAAAACCTTTTACCGAAATCAGAAAAGGATTAATCCCGTTTATTTCAATAAATATTGACCGTCCCGACGGAACAAGCATTAAAAAAGCACACTACGGAAAAGTTGATGAATTTTCAGCTTCAAAAGACAGTTGCAATGTTCTTATCGGTAAAAATTATTTCAAAGGAAATTTAAAAAACTACCAAATTCATTTTGAAGACACAGAACTTACGATTAATGCAAAAATTAAGCGTACAAGCGAAAGTTGGCGGCCGAAAACCGGACATTTTATTTACGGAAATTCGGGAAAAGAATTTGCCTGGTTAGTTCCCGTTCCGCAGGGAAAAACCGAGATAACTTATTCATACAAAGGCAAAACATACAAATTGCACGGCTCATGTTACCACGACCACAATTTCGGAAATGCAAATATGGCTGATGTTATAAACCACTGGTATTGGTCGAGAGCCGAACTCGGACCGTACAGCGTAATTGCTGCTGAATTAATTTCCGTGAAGAAATATAACAGCGAACCGATTATTGTTTTCAATATTTCAAAAAACGGAAAAACCGTTGCAGATGAAGGTTTAAACGTAAAATTATACAGAACATACGGAAAAATGAACCCGAACGGCGAAAGACCGGTAAGTGATGAATTGAAATTTATTTATAAAGCCGGCAATGAAGATTACAAATATGTTTACACCTTGCATCGAGAAAAAAACTTAATGGAAATGAAAATTTTGGATGCACTTATTTCAAACAAAATAAAAAGAAAACTTGCAAAACTCATAACCGGCTTTGACGGTGCCTATTACAGAATGTCAGGTAAAGCAAATTTAACAGTTTATAAAAACGATTGCAAAACAGAAAGTTACACAAGTAATAAAGCAATTTGGGAATTAATGTATTTCGGTAAACCGTATAATTTAAAGTAGAAAAACAATTATCAAATATCGCCGACAAAAGTCGGTTTCTGTCTATTAATCAAGAATTTACAATTTACGTATTGTGCTTGTATTTTTGCTTGTTAATCGCAAAATCACATATCCGAGAATACCTGAAATTAATGAACCTAAAATAATTCCGACTTTTGCAGAATTTATATTTATTAAATCTCCGCTGAAAGCTAAATTATCGATAAAAATTGACATCGTAAACCCAACTCCCGCAATAGCTGATATTCCGAAAATTTGTTTAAATTTTACACCGGAAGGCAATTCGGTAATTTTAAATTTTATTCCTATAAAAGAGAATAATGAAACACCGACAAATTTACCTATAAACAAACTAACTGCAATATTTATTATCAAAGATAAATCGAAATTATAATTTGTGCTTATTACTACACCTGCATTAGCAAAAGCAAATACCGGCAATATAAAATAAGCAATCCAATTATGGAGTTTATGTTCAAGGTGTTGCAGCGGCGATCTTACTTTAAATATCAAACCGTCTAAATTATCAATACATTTTATTTCATTCTTTGTTAACAGTTGCCTTTCACTTTCAAAAGATGTATTAATTATTTTGCTTGAAACCAAACGTAAATTTTCAGAAAATGATTTTATGTTAAGTCTTCTTTTAACAGGAATTGTAAAAGCCAAAAGAACTCCGGCAATTGTCGGATGAATTCCTGATTTTAAAAATAAAAACCAAACAATAATTGCCGAAATCAAACCGATTTCCCGCGAATATTTATGTTTATGATAAAAAAAATACAAAATAACAATAAGAATAATACCGTATAATATAAAAAACCAATTAATATTTATACTGTAAAAAATTGCTATAACAAGTACAGCTGCAATGTCGTCAATTATTGCAAATGCCGTAAGAAATATTTTTAAACTCAGCGGTATTCTTTTTCCTAAAGTACTTAATATTGCCAGAGCAAATGCAATATCCGTTGCCATCGGTATTCCCCAACCTTTTGCAGTATCAGAATTATTTAAAAGTAAAAACAACCCTATAGGCACCAAAACACCTCCCAATGCGGCAAAAAAGGGAAAAGCTGCTTTTTTTACCGTATTTATTTCTCCCGTTAATAATTCTCTTTTCAGTTCTAAACCGATAAGAAAAAAGAAAACAGTCATTAAACCGTCGTTAATCCAAAGAATTAAACTTTTTTTCAATTCAAAATTTTGAAATGATATTCCGATTTTATATTTCAAAATACTTTCGTAAGATGCTCCGTAAGGTGAATTTGCCCAAATCAAAGCAATAATTGTTGCTCCGAAAAGTAGAATACCTGCGGAACTTTCTTTTTTTACAAATTTCTGAAACGGTGTCAACAATATTTTTTGTATCATTTTATTTTACTTGTTTTTTAAGAGTACAGTATATAAACAATAACAATCGATTTATTTTAAAATAAACCGATTGTTATTGTTGTTTTTTGTCAACATAGAAAATCTTCCGACAAATCCTGTAACGTAAATTAATCGCAAAGATTAAGCGAGTATCTGTAAGATAATTAAAAGTATCAATTATTTTCTTCGCTGATTATAAAAACATCCTCATTATCCTTGTGCATAAAATATTCTTCGCGTGCTAAACGCTCTTTTGCATCCGGATTCGTCGTTAAATCTTTGTAATATTTCTCGTTTTTACGAATTTCTTCCTTATAAAACGCCTTTTTATTTTTCAGATATTCAATTTCATCACGAAGTTTTGATTTAAATCTTAAATTCGTTTGGTCAATAAACGTAATCCACACCGCAAAAACCAATACGGCTATTACGTATTTGAATTTTATAATATAAAACCATATCTTTTTCATTTAACTTTTAT
>CAZCPV010000287.1:0-3038 GCA_964500765.1 uncultured Draconibacterium sp. | reverse complement strand
ACAAAAAATTGAACTTGAGAAAAGAAATAAAGATATTCGTTTATACTCAACTCAACTGGAACAAAAAAACAGAGAACAAGAAATATTAAATCAAACAATTTTAGCACAAAAAAAAGCAGTTGATACAAACAGAAATGAGCTGGAACAATATGCCCAACAACTTGAAAACCAAGCAAAAGAACAAGAGGCATTAAACCAAAAATTGTTTGCTCAAAAATTGGAAGTGGAGCAACGAAACCATGAAGTTGAACTTTATTCCAAACAACTTGAAGAACAGGCAAAAGAACAAGAAGCCCTTAACCAAAAACTCTTTGCTCAAAAATTGGAAGTGGAACAACGAAACCATGAAGTTGAACTTTACTTAAAGCAAATTGAAGATCAAAAAAAGGAGCAAGAAATATTGAATCAAAAATTGTTTGCTCAAAAATTGGAAGTGGAACAACGAAGTTTTGAAGTTGAGCTATATGCTAAAGAAATTGAACAACTGAAAGAAAAAGCCGAAAGTACTTTAGAGCATTTGAACGATTCAATTAAGTATTCAAAATATATTCAAAATTCACTCTTACCGGAAAAAAAATATATAGATACAGTCATTCCGGGAGAATATTTAATTTATTATCAACCGAAAGAAACCATCGGCGGCGACTTCTATTATGTCAAAAAAACCGGTAACTGGCTGGTTTTTGCCGTTGCCGATTGTACCGGACACGGTGTTCCCGGTGCCTTAATTACAATGCTGGGTATGAGTTTTTTAGACGATATTGTTTCTCAAAATCTTGTTGATAATACCGGAAAAGCATTAAATATCCTTCGAAAAAGAGTTAAAGAAACCTTTCACTCATACGGGAATACGCTGGAAAATAAAAACGGCATGGATATCAGCTTATGTGCCGTAAATACCGAAACAAACGAAATGCAGTTTTCCGGTGCATTCAATTCGCTTATTATTGCCCGCAACGATGAATTAACGGAATATAAAGCAACCCGTAATCCAATCGGTTATTATCCGATAGAAAAAGATTTCGAAACAACAAGCATACAACTGCAAAAAGACGATGTTATTTACCTCTTTACCGACGGTTATGCCGACCAAATAGGCGGTGAAAAAAATCGCAAATTCTCAAAACGCCAATTTAAAACTTTATTATCCGAAATTTGGAAATACCCGATGCAAAAACAAGATATTTTCATAGAAAAAATTATGCAAAAATGGATGGGAAGCAACCCACAGGTTGATGATATTACGGTAATGGGTATAAAATGGGAAAATGAGATATAAACCGGCAATTACCTGTTAGCTGTATATTGCTCCCATTTTTCAATCAGTAATTTAAAATTATCAGGCAATTCGGCTTTAAATTTCATCCGTTCTCCGGTTTCGGGGTGGTTAATTTCAAGTGTTTCGGCATGAAGTGCCTGTGCAGGCATTAATTTAAAACAATTTTGTATAAATTGTTTATATTTTGTGTAGCGGGTTCCTCTTAAAATTTCATTCCCGCCGTATTCAACATCCCCGAAAACAGGATGCCCGATATATTTTAAATGAACACGTATTTGATGTGTTCTGCCGGTTTCCAATTCACAATCCAACAAACTGACATAACCCAAATTTTTATTAAGTTTATAATGCGTTACGGCATGTTTCCCGAATTCTCCTTCCGGAAATACAGTCATTTTTTTTCGGTCTTTTAAACTTCTTCCTATATTTCCGGTTACGGTTCCCTCCTCTTCTTTCGGTACACCCCAAACCAATGCTTTATAAACTTTTTTAGGTGTTCTGTTAAAAAATTGTTTCGATAAATTGCTTAATGCTTCTTCCGTTTTTGCTATTACCATAACTCCGGAAGTATTCTTATCTAACCGATGAACCAAACCGGCTCTTAAATTTTCGGCATTAAACAACGCTAAACCCTTTAAATAATACAATAAACCGTTCACCAGTGTACCGTTTTCATTACCGTAAGCAGGATGAACAACCAAACCCGCCGGTTTGTTGATAATCAAAATAAAATCATCTTCATAAATAATATCCAAAGGAATATTTTCCGGTATTAAATCAAAATTTTCCGGTTTGTAATAAGTTGTAAGAACAACTGTATCTCCCGGTTTTACTTTGTAATTTGACTTTACAATTTTGTCGTTTACAAATAAATACCCCTGTTCCGCAGCTGCCTGCACTTTTGTTCTCGATATATTTTCAATCCTGTCAACCAAAAATTTATCAACTCTTAAAGCCGACTGACCTTTGTCTGCAACAAATTTATACAATTCGTATTTTTCTCCCTTATCTGTTTGCATTTTTATTTACTTAAATCTATGTCGGGTATATATTTCCAAATACCTTTTTCAAATTTCAAAGCATCAAAAGTTAAATCCGGACCGTAATATTCGTAATGCCCCGTAAGCTCCGGTTGCGAAGGCGATAAATGATCCCAAATAATCATATCCTTTTTTTTATCGTATCGTAAGCTCATAGATATTCCTTCCTTATATTCAAAAATTAAACGCTTTTTAATTCCGTCTTCCGATTCAAAAACATCTTTTCCGAAAGCCGGTTCACCGTTTTCATCAATATAAAAAATATCAACTGTCTTTTTGGTTGTCAAATCATCATTTCCGTCCCAGCCCAAAAGAACATATTGCTTATTTTTCTTATATCTTTTATAAATGAGCTTATAATAAAATGCCCCGTACCAATTTTCGGGATTTAACGTTTGCCTTTCCGGATTAACGATTGTTTCCGATTTATCGCTTAATTTTTCAACTGCATATCGGTTAAAATCTGTTTCGTAATAACGTACAAATCCGTAATATTTATAAGTAAAATCCGAATACAATACAGGCCAAGTAAAGAAAGCAACTTTTTTATCTTCCGAAATTAAAACGGATAAATTTTTTATCCCTTCAAGTCCCGAAATATCTTTTTCGGAAATAAACTTTTCAAGTTCCGAAGAAATTACGGTATTCAACGAATCTTTTGCATCGTCATTTTCGGCAAATTGCAATTTGTCAAATAAAATTTTCAGTTTATTTTCGGG
>CAZCPV010000286.1:0-3147 GCA_964500765.1 uncultured Draconibacterium sp. | reverse complement strand
GCAGTAAAAATCGCTCTTAAAAACAGCAGCAAAACATTGTCGGAAGAACTTGATTTTTTAATTGAAGCATTTAAAGAAAAAGCTAAAGAATTTAAAAATATTCTGAAAATGGGACGTACTCAATTGCAAGATGCCGTCCCCATGACACTCGGACAGGAATTTGATGCCTACGCTTCGACACTCGAAGAAGAAATTGAGCGTATAAAACTAAATGCCGACCTTATGCTGAAAGTAAATATGGGTGCCACCGCCATAGGTACGGGCATAAATTCCGACCCGCGATACAGCAAAAAAGTTATAAAATATTTACGCGAAATCAGCGGTTTGGATATTACCCTTGCCGACAATTTGGTTGAAGCCACGCAAGATACGGGTTCATTCGTAATGTTTTCATCGGCACTTAAACGCTTGTCGATAAAACTTTCAAAAATAATGAACGATTTACGCTTGTTATCATCAGGCCCGCGTGCCGGACTTAATGAAATAAACCTGCCTGCCGTTCAGCCCGGCTCTTCCATAATGCCGGGAAAAGTTAATCCGGTTATTCCGGAAGTGGTAAATCAGGTAGCATTTAAAGTTATAGGAAACGACTTAACGGTAACAATGGCTGCCGAAGCCGGACAACTGGAATTGAACGTTATGGAACCGGTTATTGTTCAAAGTTTATTCGAATCTATCGAAATGCTGAAAAATGCCATGACTATTTTAAGGCACAAAGCAATAAAAGGTATTACGGCAAACAAAAAACATTTGGAAGAAATGGTAAAAAACAGTATCGGTATCGTTACGGCACTGAATCCGGTAATCGGCTACGAAAACAGCAGCAGCATAGCAAAAGAAGCATTGGAAACCGGAAAAAGTGTTTACGATTTAACTTTGGAGAGAGGACTTTTAACGGAAAAAGAGCTTAAAGAAATTTTATCACCCGAGCACATGATAAAACCGCATCGAATGAAGAATAATAAATAATTTACGGGGGGGGTGCGGTTATATAAATGTTGGCGTTCATTGGACAAAAGACAGTTAACCTCAACAAAAACGGAGATATTTTTAATTTTGCAAGGACTAATTGAAGAAAGACACACATTGAATAGAAAAAATGAGTAACACAAAGGTATCAATACGTTTTTTTGACGACCGTGAAGTACGAGCTGTTTGGGACGAACAAAATGCCAAATGGTGGTTTAGCGTGTTGGATATTGTTGCCGTGCTTACTGACCAAGACGATTACACTAAAACACGAAATTATTGGAAATACCTTAAAGCCAAATTAAAGAAAGAAAAAAGTAAAGTGGTTAGTGCTACTACCCGGTTGAAACTCTTGGCACCCGACGGCAAAAAACGTTTTTCTGATATGCTTGATTACAAGGGCATTATTGCCTTGGGCAAAGAATTTCCGGGTAAAAAAGCAAATCGATTTATGGAATGGTTTACTTATAGTGATGAAAGCATTGACGGGAAAAGTAAAACAAAAGCCTATGCCCTGTTTGAAAGTTCTTTTATCAACAACATAGAAGTAGGAACAACTAATGGTTTACAGCAAATACACGCTTATTTATTCGGAGGATTGTATGATTTTGCAGGACAAATCAGACAAAAAAACATTGCAAAAGGCGGATTTCAATTTGCCGTATCGCGTTTTCCAGAAAACACATTGAAACAAATAGAATTAATGCCGGAAACCACATTTGACGAAATCACAGAAAAATATATAGAAATGAACATTGCACATCCTTTTATGGAAGGCAATGGCAGAAGTGCTCGAATATGGTTAGATTTAATATTAAAAAAACGCCTCAAAAAATGTGTGGATTGGAGTAAAATCAACAAGCGTGATTATATGAATGCAATGAAGCTAAGCCCGACAAACAGCAGCGTTCTAAAGAAACTTTTGAATAATGCTCTTACTGACAAAATAAATGACCGTGAAATATTTATGAAAGGGATTGATTACTCATATTATTATGAAGAAAATGAATGAAGGCAAAATGAACAAATAGAAAACAACAAAACACCGACAAAAAACATACTGCATGCCGCAAATATTTGTAAATATGAAAGTTAACACACAAAATAAACATTAAAAACCGAAAAAAGTGTTTACGATTTAACTTTGGAGAGAGGACTTTTAACGGAAAAAGAGCTTAAAGAAATTTTATCGCCTGAGTACATGATAAAACCGCACCGAATGAAAAATAATAAATAATTTACGGAAAAATTGTGTGTATATAATTGCCGTCAACAAGTCAAAAAAAAGAAAATTCGCAAAAACATTTTGTATTGACGTATATTGTTTGTATATTTGTACGTAAACAAATGATATTGATATGGAAACAAAATTAACATTAAGATTAAATGATAATGTGATAAAAAGAGCAAAAATCTATGCTAAAAATCAAAGAATCAGTTTATCAAAAATGATTGAATCATACCTTGACAGTTTGACCGCAGAAAAAAATACGGATAATAAAATATCTGTTACGCCGCTTGTAGAAAGTTTAAGCGGTGTAATTAGTTTACCGCACGACTTTGATTACAAAACCGAATATGCCGGCTATTTAACAGAAAAATACAAATGAAAAAACTTTTCATTGACACAAATATTGTCTTAGACTTATTATCTCGCAGAGAGCCGTTTTATGAAGAATCAGCAGAACTTTTTTCATTAGCAGACCGGAAAATTATCGAACTTAATATTTCAGCTTTGACTGTTGCGAATACAAGTTATATATTATTACGTCAAATCAACTCTGAGAAAACAAAAGAGATATTGCGTAAACTAAAATTAATAGTTACTGTTTTACCCCTTAACGACAAAATAATCGGTACGGCATTGAATGACAATTCATTTAATGACTTTGAAGACGGACTTCAATATTTTACTGCTGTTGAGAATAGCCAAGACCTTATCATTACAAGAAATTTAAAAGACTTTAAAGCATCAAAATTGCCGGTAATGACAGCAAGACAGTTTTTAAAAACAGTTAAATAAAACCGGTTGCCGACAAAAAACATACTGCATACCGCAATTAGTTGTAAATATGAAAGTTAACACACAAAATAAACATTAAAAACCGAAAAAAGTGTTTACGATTTAACTTTGGAGAGAGGACTTTTAACGGAAAAAGAGCTTAAAGAAATTTTATC
>CAZCPV010000285.1:0-3157 GCA_964500765.1 uncultured Draconibacterium sp. | reverse complement strand
TTTCAAATACAAATCCGCTTTATTAAAATCCGGCAAACCGTAGCCGTATTCGTCATCGGGTTTTTGGTATTTATCGGCGGATTTTATAACGGCATCAATAATTTCCATATTGGTGCATTCGGGGTGTGCCTGCCACAAACAGGCAACGGCACCGGCAATTATCGGTCCCGAAAAGGATGTTCCGAAAGAAAATGTAACCCCTCTTTTCGGTAAGAGAACCCATACAAAAGCACCTTGTGCAACAACTTCGGGTTTTATTCTGCCGTCGGGTGTAGGACCTACGGAGCTGAAATTTGCAATTAAATTTTCTCCCGAAACCGCACCGACGGTTAAGCACGAATCGGCATCAGCCGGCGAGGTAATATATCTCCACGGAGCATCGCCTTCGTTTCCGGCACTTGTAACGCACAATATACCTTTTGAAGATGCAATATCGGAGGCAACGCTTGCCGGAGCAATATCACCGTTCATATCTTCGTATTTGTAGCTTACGAGTGTGTCGTCAAAATTATTGTAACCGAGCGAAGAGTGTATTATATCCGCACCGACACTGTCGGCAAATTCGGCACCGAGAACCCAATAATATTCTTCGACTAAATTTTCGGAATGTTCGTTTTCGGTATGCAGCAGCCAAAATTTTGCATCGGGTGCCGTACCGACCAATTTTCCCGGATAATTTGCCGCAATGGTCGATAAAACCTGCATTCCGTGTGTAGCATCGCGATAAACATCGGTATCTCTTTCAACAAAATCTTTAATTCCGAGAATTTGATGATTGGTTCTTAAACTGTCGAAACCTTTCAGGCGGTCAACATTTTTAAATCCGGCATCAAGAATTGCAATTTGTATTCCTTTTCCCGTAAATCCTTTATTATGAAGATTATGCAGATTCATTATTCGCACTTGATTTTTGCCGTAGCCGTAATCATACGTAAAAAAAGTATCGGCTTTACTTTCAATAGTAATTTTTTCCGGTGCCGGCACTTTGTATTTTGCTTTTTCTTTTTTTACGATTTTTGACGTATCGACAAAAGCCAAGTATTTTACTTTGCTGATAAGTGTTGAATCCTGCGTATGAACAATTGCACAATTCAGCCATTTTGAAGTGCCGTAAATATCAAATCCGAGATGTTTAATACTGTCAACATAAGTTTTATTTACCGGAATATCTTGTTCGGTAATCGGAATGTTGTATTTTTGTCTTCTGTAAATTGCCCTTTCGGAAAGAAAATCAAGCGGTTTTTCGATTGAATAAGAGGAATTTGCCTTATCTTTAAAGCGAATTACATACGTATCGGGTGCCACTCTTAATTGAGAAAAAGAGAAATTAAGCGATATAAAAAATAAGGACAGAAATAATCCGAAAGATTTCATGTTAAATTATTTTTGAGAAATTAGAAAAAGCAAAAGTAATTTTTTTTCGGAATTTTTATGAATTTTAATTTTATGACAAGTGCAAAAGAGAATAATTACGACAGTATTTTTATGTTTGACAATTTTTTCGTCATGCAAAGTATTTAACGACGAAAAAGAACCAAGTAACAAATCTGATTTAAAAAATATAATGAAGACAAAGTTAAAAAAGCAAGACAGCTATTTAATTGCATCATATAATGTTGAAAATCTGTTTGATACAATTGATGATGCAGGAACCAAAGACGAAGAATTTACCCCCGCCGGTTATAAACATTGGACAAAAGAACGTTACGAGAAAAAAATCGAACATTTATCGTGGGTTATAAGCAATATTTCCGATGATGAGCTGCCTGCCGTTGTCGGTTTGTGCGAAGTTGAACACCAATCGGTTGTGCGTGATTTGGCAGACAGCAAATTATTAAAAAACGGGAAATATAAAATTGTGCACAGAGAAGGACCGGATACGCGCGGCATTGACGTTGCCTTAATGTATCGTCCGGATTTATTTTATGTTGTTGATTTTGAGGAAATTCCCGTAATTATCCCGTCTTCGCCCAATTCTAAATTAAGAAATATTTTGCATGTTACAGGAAATTTTGCCGACGGTGAAACATTTCATTTTTTTGTAAACCATTGGAAATCTCGCAGAGACGGATTGGAAGATACTGAATATAAAAGAGTTGCGACTGCAAAAATATTAAGAAATGCCTGCGATAAAATTTTTTCGGAAAACAAAAACGCAAATATTGTAATAATGGGCGATTTTAATGATGTTCCGAAAAGCAAAAGTATAAATAAAGTGCTGAAAGCAACGAATAATACCGAAAATCCGACTTTTGATGAGTTTTATAATCTTCTGTATAATAAGTCATTAAAAGGAGAGGGGACAAATTCTCGCGATTATCGTTGGTATATGTTAGACAACCTTATCGTATCGCAGAATTTACGAAAAGGGAAAAAATATTATGCCGAAGAAGGGCAAATTTTTAAATCGGATAAAATATTGTATTACAATGCCAAAGCAAATTTCAGAGTACCGAATAAAACCTACGGAGGCAAAAATTATTACGGCGGATACAGCGATCATTTGCCGGTTTATTTTATTTTGAAAAGAATTGATAATTAACAATTTAGTTCGCAAAATCCCGCAAAAATGAAATTTAAACTTGTATCCGACTATAAACCGACAGGCGACCAGCCGCAGGCAATTGCCGAGCTTGTAAAAGGTATCGGGGCGGGAGAGAAGTTTCAAATTTTACGAGGGGTTACAGGAAGCGGCAAAACCTTTACGATTGCAAATGTTATCGAGCAACTCAATCGTCCGGTTTTGGTTTTGAGCCACAATAAAACGCTTGCGGCACAACTTTACGGCGAATTTAAAAGTTTTTTTCCTGAAAATGCCGTAGAATATTTTGTTTCGTATTACGATTATTATCAGCCCGAAGCGTATATTCCTTCTTCCAATACTTATATCGAAAAGGATTTAAGTATTAATGAAGAAATCGAAAAACTGCGTTTAAGCACAACTACATCCTTATTGACGGGCAGGAGAGACGTAATTGTGGTTTCTTCGGTTTCGTGCCTCTACGGTATCGGAAATCCGGAGGATTTTTATTCTAATTTGATTGATGTTAAAAAAGGACATAACTTACCGAGGAATAAGTTTTTAAGAGACCTTGTCGCAAGTCTTTATTCACGAAATGATATTGAGCTAAAAAGAGGCACATTTAGAGTTAAAGGT
>CAZCPV010000284.1:0-3174 GCA_964500765.1 uncultured Draconibacterium sp. | reverse complement strand
CTTTATCAATCAAATTTTATCCTGTTTTATTTTTTTTTAACTTTGCTGTAATCATCAAAAATAGTCATCATGAAAAAATCAAAATCATTTATATTTATTTTTACATTTCTGTTTGTTTTTTCGGGAATGTTTGCTCAAAAAAGACTGATAAAAAAAGCCGATGAAGCATTTGCAACCGGCGAATATTTTTTGGCTTCCGAAACTTATCAAAAAGTATATGAGAAATTAACTTCAAAACCGGAAAAAGCCGAAATTGCTTTTAAACTCGGAGAATGTGCCAGAATAATGATGAAAGACCGAGCAGCCGCAAAATGGTACCGAAAAGCCGTACGCTATAATGTCGATAAACCGATTGCCTGGCTCTATTACGGAAACGCTTTAAAATCTTTGGGGAAATACGATGAAGCAAAAATTCAATTTAAAAAATATGAAAATTTGGTGCCTTCCGACGAACGCGGTAAAATAGGCGAAAAATCATGTGATTTAGCACTTGATTGGATAGCAAATCCTACGCGTTATTCGGTTACAAAGGCAGAAGATATTAACTCAAAATATGCCGACTTTTCCCCTTCTTTCGGCAGAAGCAAAGCAGAAATTTATTTTTCGTCAACCCGCGAAAGTGCACACGGTAAAGATCCGAGTAATATTACCGGACAAAGCTATTCGGATATTTTTACGGCAAAAAAAGACCGAAAAGGAAAATGGAGCGTTCCCGTTCCGGCAGAAGGCAATATAAATACACCCGGAAGCGAAGGGGCGGCAGTCGTTTTAAACGGCGGAACCACCATGTATTTTTCAATGTGCAAGCAAACGGATAAAGCAAATATGGGCTGTAAAATTTATAAGTCGCGTTACAATGCCGGCGGTTGGTCCGACCCGCAAGAAGTCGAATTAGTCGGCGACAGCAGTGTTACCGTAGCCCATCCGGCGGTTACAAAAGACGAAATGACCATGTATTTTGTAAGCGACAGCATTCCCGGAATGAAATCAAGAGGAGGAAAAGATATTTGGGTGGTAAAACGTTCAAGTCCTAACGGAAAATGGAGTAAACCCGAAAATCTCGGACCGAAAATTAACACCAAAGGCGACGAAAAATTTCCTTACGTAAGAGATAACGGCGAATTGTATTTTGCATCCGACGGGCATCCGGGTATGGGCGGGTTGGATATTTTTAAAGCCGTAAAAAACGGAACAACCTGGGAAGTTGAAAATATGAAATCCCCGATTAACTCGCCGAAAGACGATTTCGGTATTTGTTTTTTCGAAGATAAGAAATTCGGCTATTTAAGTTCCGACAGAGATAAATATATCAATTTGTACGAATTTTCAATGCCCGATTTGTTTTTTGTTATGAAAGGCAAAGTTATTAATTCAAATTCTAATGCTCCGCTGCCCGATGCTTTGGTACATTTAACCAGCCCGAGCGGGCACGATGCGGAAATAACTTCGGCATCCGACGGTACGTTTCGATTTAATTTACATCCGAAAACGGATTATACGGTAATTGCCTCAAAACCGAAATTTTTAAGTGCCGTTGTCGATCGTTCTACAAAGGGCTTAAACAAAAGCAAAACATTCGACATCGTACTGGATTTGGCTCCGATAAAAAACACCTTTGAATTGCCGAATATCGAATACGACGTGGCAAAAACAACTCTTCGTCCCGAATCGATGGTATCGCTCGATAAATTGGTAAAATTATTGAATGTAAATTCGCATATTACCATTGAACTTGCGGCAAATACCGATTTCAGGGGAACTGATGAATACAACCAAAAACTTTCGGAAGGAAGAGCACAGTCCGTTATGAATTATTTAATTGAGAAAGGAATAAAAGCCGACCGGCTCACAGCCGTAGGAAACGGTGAAAAAAATCCGAAAGTAATTTCGAATAAAACAAAAGAAGGCAGAAAAATATTGGCTAAATATAAATTTTTGAAAAACGGTGATGTGCTTACCGAAGATTTTATCAATAATTTGGAAACCGAAGAGCAAAAAGAAATATGCCACCAGCTTAACAGGCGAACGGAATTCAGAGTTTTACGAGATGACTACGGCATTAATGCGGTAAAATTCGGCAGCGGGAAATAAAATATTACAAACTGTGAATCAGATACTGTAAAATATCTACGTTTAAATAAAAAAACAATGAACAAAAAGAAAAATGCTGATAGACTGAATACAGAAAAAGACCTTGCAAGATTAATGGAAGAAATTAATAAACAAGATTTTAAATCAACAGAAGAATTAAATGATTTTTTGAATAATCTGACGGGAAAAAGTCTTGATGATTTGCCGGCAAGGACAGATAAAAAAAGTCGTTCACAAGATTTAGTTTATGAAGCATATAATAAACCTGTTTCCGAAGCAAAGAAATTGATAAAAAAAGCTCTTGAATTAGACCCGAATAATGCTGAAGCATACAATTATTCGGCAAGTATTGAAAAAAACATTGATAAAGCAATAATTCTTTATAAAAAAGCCATAAAAGCAGGAGAAAAAACACTCGGAAAGAAATTTTTCAAAGAAGAAAAAGGGTACTTCTGGGGAATGCTTGAAACACGACCTTATATGAGAGCCAAAGCAGGACTTGCAGATTGTTTGTATGCAAAAAACGAAGTTGATAAGGTAATTGAAATTTATGAAGAAATGTTAGAGCTTAATCCCTATGATAATCAAGGGGTTAGATATTTGTTATCGACATTATTACTTGGCAAAGACGATTTGACCAAATTTGAATTATTTATAGAAAACAATGAAGAAGAAAATTGTGCTGTTTGGAATTATAATAATGCTTTGTACAGTTTTAAAAAAATAGGAAGAAAAGCAAAAAGTGATAAAATATTATTAAACGCATATAAAAACAATAAATTTGTAATTGATTATATGGTGGGAATAAGAGAATTACCCGATCAACCGCCGGAATACATCGGAAGAGGAGATGAAAATGAAGCAATTGCTTACGTTTTTAACACTTGGAAAATATGGGAAAAAACCAAAGGAGCTTTTGAATGGCTATATAACTTTAAACAACAACAATTAAAAATGAATTAATTACTTTGAGTCATTTTTTTCAGGTTTCAAAATAATTCCCCTGCTTTTTTTACTGTCAATTTTTATCAGCAGTTCATTTTCAAAATGAATATGCCTTACAAATTCGTCTTCATAATCGGC
>CAZCPV010000283.1:0-3211 GCA_964500765.1 uncultured Draconibacterium sp. | reverse complement strand
AAATCACGTTACTTTATATATTGACAGTAAAGAAAATAAATAATGGGACAAAAAATAAATCCGATAAGTAACAGACTGGGTATCATAAGAGGATGGGATTCTAATTGGTACGGCGGTAATAAATTTGCCGACAAAATCAAAGAAGACAGCGAAATTCGTAAATACCTGAAAACACGTTTGGCTAAAGCCGGTGTTTCAAGAATTATTATTGAAAGAACTTTAAAACTCATTACCGTTACTATTACCACTTCTCGACCCGGTATTATTATCGGAAAAGGCGGACAGGAAGTCGATAAACTGAAGGAAGAATTAAAAAAAGTTACCGGCGGAAAAGATATTCAAATAAACATTTTTGAAATAAAAAAACCCGAACTCGATGCCGTTATTGTAGCTGAAAATATTGCTAAACAAATTGAAGGTAATATTGCATACAGAAGAGCCGTAAGAATGGCTATTTCATCAACAATGAGAATGGGTGCCGAAGGTATTAAAGTATTGGTGGCAGGAAGATTAAACGGAGCGGAAATGGCTCGTAATGAAATGTATAAAGAAGGCAGAACCCCGCTTCATACCTTAAGAGCAGATATTGATTATTATAATGCCGAAGCACTTACAAAAGTTGGGCTTATAGGTATTAAAGTTTGGATTTGCAGAGGTGAAAAATTCGGAAAACAAGATTTAACTCCGAATTTCAGTAAACAATCCAAAAAAAGACCTCAACATTCAGGCGGTCATAAAAGAAGAAGAAGAAATTAATTTAACAGATAAGTTATTTTAAAATGTTACAACCAAAGAAAACAAAATTCAGAAAACAACAAAAGGGGAGAATGAAAGGTAATTCTCATCGCGGAACTACTATTGCATTTGGTTCGTTTGCTATTAAATCCCTTGAAACTGAATGGCTTACAGGAAGACAAATTGAAGCAGCACGTCAAGCTGTTACAAGATATATGAAACGTGAAGGTAATATCTGGATTCGTATTTTTCCCGATAAACCGGTAACTAAGAAACCTGCAGAGGTACGTATGGGTAAAGGAAAAGGTGAACCCGAATTATTTGTGGCAAGAGTTCAACCCGGAAGAATCCTGTTTGAAGCTGACGGTGTCCCCGAAGCAGTCGCAAGAGAAGCAATGAGACTTGCAGCTCAAAAGCTTCCTGTTAAAACTAAATTTATTGTAAGAAGAGATTATACCGAAACTGTATAATATAAAAAAAATATACAATGAAAAATGCTGAAGTAAAAGAATTATCAACCAAGGAGTTGTTGGAAAGATTAGATAACGAAGAAGAAAACTTATTAAGTTTAAGAATGAATCATAAAATATCCGATCTTGACAATCCGCATCAAATAAAAGAATCCAAAAGATTTATCGCTCGTTTAAAAACGGAGTTAAGAAAAAGAGAATTAAACGAAGCTAAATCTTAATTTGATATAATTATAATATGGAACAAAGGAATTTAAGAAAAGAAAGAACGGGAATTGTTACCGGTGATAAAATGCAAAAAACAATCACTGTTGCAGTAAGAACCAGGTATAAACACAGAATCTACGGTAAATTCATGACAAAAACAAAAAAGTATATTGCTCATGATGAGGAAGATACATGTAAAGTAGGGGATGTTGTTAAAATAGCCGAAACAAGACCTTTGAGTAAGAGAAAAAAATGGAGATTAGTTGAAATTATTGAAAGAGCTAAGTAATCATGATACAACAAGAAAGCAGATTAAATGTTGCTGATAACAGCGGAGCAAAAGAAGTTTTGGTTATCAGAGTTTTAGGCGGTACAAAAAAAAGATACGCCACTATCGGAGATCAAGTAGTAGTTACCGTTAAAAGTGCTATTCCGGCAGGTGAAATAAAAAAAGGTACCGTAACAAAAGGGGTTGTGGTAAGAACAAAAAAAGAAATTCGCAGACCGGACGGTTCTTATATCCGTTTTGACGATAATGCCGTAGTTCTTTTAAATGCAACCGGAGAAATGAGAGGTACACGTGTATTCGGTCCCATACCCAGAGAATTACGTAAAACCAATATGAAAATTATTTCATTGGCACCTGAAGTTTTATAAATAGAAAATTCAAGATTGATGCAAAAGAAAATACATATTAAAAAAGGCGATATTGTTTTTGTAAATTCAGGAAACGATAAAGGCAAAAAAGGTCGTGTATTAATGGTTAACAGAGAAAAATATAAAGCAATTGTTGAAGGTGTTAACATTATTTCAAAACATACAAAACCAAATGCCAAATATCCTGAAGGCGGTATTATTAAGGAAGAAGCACCAATTCATATCTCAAATCTGAATGTGATTTGTCCGGAAACAAGTGCACCGACAAGAATCGGAAGAAAACTTAACAGTAACGGAAAATTAGTACGCTACTCTAAAAAATCTAAGAACCAACAAGAGATTAAATAATGGAAAAACGAATTCCGACATTAAAGAAAAAATTTAAGGAAGAAATAGTTCCTGCATTACAAAAAGAATTTAATTATACCAGTGTAATGCAAGTTCCGAGATTGAAAAAAATTGTTTTAAATCAAGGAATAGGGCAGGGTGTTGCAGATAAAAAAATTATAACGACAGCACAAGAAGAACTTTCCTTAATTGCAGGTCAAAAAGCAATACAAAGAATTTCTAAAAATAATATATCAAACTTTAAATTACGCGAAGGTATGGCAATCGGAGTATCCGTAACCTTACGAAAAGACAGAATGTATGAATTTTTAGAAAAATTGCTTGTTGTTGCTATACCGAGAATAAAAGATTTTAAAGGTGTTTCCGGTAAATTAGACGGAAGGGGTAACTATACACTCGGTATTGAAGAACAATTTATATTTCCTGAAATAGAATTGGATAAAATCGATAAAATTTTAGGAATGAATATAACATTCGTAACATCTGCAAAAACGGATGAAGAAGGTTATGCATTATTAAAACAATTCGGATTTCCTTTTAAAAAATAAGAAATATGGCTAAAGAATCAATGAAAGCTCGTGAGCGAAAAAGACAAAAACTCGTTGAAAAATACGCAGAAAAAAGAGCAAAACTTAAAGCTGAAGGTGATTGGGAAGGATTACAAAAATTACCGAAAAATTCATCTAAAGTACGTTTGCACAACAGATGCAGTATCACGGGACGACCAAAAGGTTATATGAGGCAATTCGGAATCAGCAGAATTACATTCAGAGAAATGGCTTCCGAAGGTTTAA
>CAZCPV010000282.1:0-3275 GCA_964500765.1 uncultured Draconibacterium sp. | reverse complement strand
GAAGGATGATGTATTTCTTCCTTCCTTTAATTTTTTATCGGACAACAGTGATTTTAAATATAAATTAATATCTTACAATGGAATTATTGAATATAAAGAATATATTGAAGATATTGAAATAAAATCATTACTCTTCGAAGAGGATTATTATTGGGACATTTTACAAATTGCTAATGATAAAGTAGTTTCTTTAACTAATATAGTAAAAGAATTAAAAAAAACACATGATAAAGATATTCCTAAATCAGTCATTATTTCACAAATTAATGAATTGACAAATGAATATATTTTGTATGCAAACAAAGATTATAGTAACATTGTATCAATTATTGATACGACATTATTGTTAAACTAAATGAAGAAAATTACATCTTTTATTATACTGCTTATTCTTTATTCCGCAGTTACGGCAAGTAATCAAGATTTTTACATAAACGGAATTATTAAAGACAAGGTAACAAAAAAAATAATTCCGTTTGTTACCGTAATTCTTAAAAATAACAAAGACAGTATTTGTTCAACTATAATTTCAGATTCAAAAGGAGAATTTAATATTTCGACAAAAAAAGGCAGATTTAAAATTATTTTTAAATATATCGGATACAAAACATTAGAAACAGATGTAAATGTTTCACATGCAAATATTTTTCTGGGAACCGTTTTTATGACACCGAATGTTGAAGAACTGGATGCAGTTACCATAACAGCAAACACTTATGAAAACAAAATTGACAGAGATGTTTATACAATTACAAAAAATTTAAAAGCAGGTACTGCATCAGCAGCCGAATTGCTCGGAAAATTAAGAGAAGTTGATTATGATTATTTTGACAACAGCATAAGAGTAAATAATAAAACAAAAGTACTTTTACTTATTGACGGTCTTAAAAAAAGTCAGAAGTACATTAAAAATATTTCTCCCGACAGAATTACGAGAGTTGAAGTTATAAAAGACCCCGGAGGAAAATACACTGCCGAAGGTTATGATGCCGTTATTAATTTAATTCTGAAAAAAAACTATACAGGGTTTGAAGCTTTTACAAGTGACAGAAATGTAACAAACCTTTCCGGAGCAAACGGCAATAATCCTTTAATGTACAGCAATATATATACAAACTTCACTTATACACATAAAAAAATTAACATATACGGTTCTTATGCAAATGATTTAACAAACATAAATTTACCGAAAACCGAAAACAAAGCATTATTTAATAAAGAAATTAAAAAACTTCAACCGGAAAATAATCTGCAAAATATACAACAAAATTATCTTTCACATTCATTCATTTTAGGTGCAGATTTCCACATTAACGATAAACACACTATAAGTATTGAAAACAATTACAAATTATCACCGCAAAATAAAAACATTACAAATTTTCAATATATTGTTAATTTTATTGAAAACGGAAATATTTCCGAAAAATATTTATCTGAAATGATTGATTCAGTCAGCTCTGATAATTATAATGTGCTAACCGCATACATCGGCAAATTTTCTGAAAAGAGTATGATAAATATTGATTTTGCTTATAATTATTATCAATATAATAAACATAAATTTTATCAAAAACAAGCTAATAATGCTACTTTGCAAACAACAGACATAAAAAAGAACTATACAAAATTAAATATAACATATTTTTACAGCGTATCGGACATTGCATCTTTTGAGCTTGGATATGCAAATACTTTAAAAAACAGTATAACCGGCTTTGAATCACAAAATTCAGCAACAATATATAGTTTTTACAGAGATATAAGAAATAATTTATATTCCTATTTTAACTTTTATCCGAATAAGAAATTCAATGCTAAATTAGGTGCAGTTATAATATTTTATAATTCTGCCTCCGACAGTAAGCCCAATAATTATTTTAGATGTCATCCGTACATAAATGTTAAATATAAAGCATCAGATAAAATCACATTCTTGTTAAAATATCATACAAACGGAAAATTGCCGAATTCACAAGAACTAAATCCTTTTGAAAGTATTGTTGATTCTTTAACATATCAAACAGGAAATCCTTTTTTAGAACCATATTACACTCATAAAATTTCAACTGAATTTAATTTATTTAAAAATAGATTAAATATTGAACCTTACTACCATTTTGCCCCCGATTATATTTCAAAAACAGGTATAATCTCTGATGATTTACTGTATATCTATAACTATTCTAACACAGATATGTATGAAAGATACGGAATAAAAGCAAGCAGTAAATTTTCATTTTTTAACAAATCCCTGTATTGGTCATTTTCAGGAAATATTTTTAATTCAAATGTATATTATAATGAACTTTCCAATACAATTTCTGATTGGTCAATAAAAACAAATCTTTTATATTTTAATAAAAAATATATGTCAGTAATTGCTCTTATGTTAAAAAAGAATAATATCAAAAACGCAAATTTGTATGGATATTATTCAAAGGGTAACGATTTTTTTGCTCTGTTTTTAAGGAAAATATTATTTAAAAATAAATTAAATATTACAATATTATATGGAATTCCGCTAAATCTCGGATTAAATTACACTTTAACAAAAAAAATTATTAATAAAGAATATACAGAAACTACAAACACAGATATAAGTTTGTTGAAAAATTTGTTTATGTTTAAAATATCATACCGTTTCAGTTCCGGAAAAATATTGGAAAAAATTAAGAAAAAAAATATGATTGAAGACGAATCTGAAAAAAATAATTTAAGTTTTTAACTCTGAGATTACTATTGCAATGAAAAATATCATATTATTGATTCCTCTTTTATTAACAGCAAGAACTTTATCATCCCAGTCTCTCAACAGACTCAATTTACTGTTCAACAACTCATCATATCTAAAAACAATAAAACTCGGAGAACAATTAATAAAAAGCAAGACTGAAAATCCTGAAATTTATTATATAACAGGTATCTCTTACCTGAATGTAAACAAATTCAAAGAAGCAGAAGATAAAATTAAGAAAGCATATCTTATTGATAATAAAAACATAAAATACATAAATTCTTATGCACATATTTTTGTAAAGAACAATAATTCTGCAAAAGCAATAAATCTTTACAAGAAAACTTTACAAATTGATTCTTTAAATTTTAATGCACTAAACAGCTTATCGAAACTTTACATAAATAATAATAAATACAAAGATGCAATTAAAACATACGAAGTTTTATTAAAGCAAGATTCTTTAAATTCATATTATTACAGAAAAATCGGATATTGTTTTTTTAAACAAAAGAATGTAATTAAAAGTATAGATTTT
>CAZCPV010000281.1:0-3295 GCA_964500765.1 uncultured Draconibacterium sp. | reverse complement strand
AAATTCGGGACTTGATAAAATTGTTAAAAACATTGATTTACAGTACCTTGTATTAGAAACCGATTCGCCGTATTTGTCGCCGGTACCGAAAAGGGGCAAGCGTAACGAAAGTGCAAATCTTATTTATGTTGCGGAAAAGATTTCGGAAATTAAAGGTGTTTCACTTGAAAAACTTGCGGAAATTACAAATAAAAACGCTTTTGATATTTTTGGAGTTTTTTGATATTAGCCGAGTGCTGAATTTGAAAAATTATTAAGATTCATTTCAAATAATTTTGCCGTTAGAAAATAAAATTGTAAAATTGCAAAATAATACAATGAGGTAGTATTTATGAAATTGTCTAAAACGTCTGAATATGCCGTCAGAATATTGAGTTTAATGGCATGCGATACAAGCAGAAGTTATTCGGCAAAAGAATTGATTGAGAAATTGCGAATATCCGATAAATATCTTCGCCGATTGATGACTTCTTTGACAAAAGCCGGTTTAATATTCAGCACACAAGGAAGAAACGGCGGTTATTCCTTTGCAAAAAAATCAAGCGAAATAAGCATAGCCAAAATAATAGATGTAGTTGAAGGTACGGAAAAATATTTCGGTTGTATTCTCGGTTTTGAAAGATGTGATGACAAAAATCCTTGCAGTATGCACAATGTGTGGAGTTCGACAAGAGATAAATTATTTAAAACATTTAATGAAACAACTTTGGCAGATTTGAATAAAGAAAAAATATCAAAATTTTAAAAAATTTTAACCGTAAATACCACCTTGTTGTGGTATATTTTTTTACTAACTCTTAAATATCAGAAATAATGAAAGACAGTTTACTTGACAGGTTTATGAGCAAAAAGGGCTTATATACCGGATTTTGGGTAATTGCCATTTTTATGGTAACCATTTTGATTTATTACACGGCGACATTGCAGAAAGAAGTGCCGCCGATACCGAAAACCGTTAAGTCGGCATCGGGAGAAGTGCTTTACACTTACGATGATGTTGTAACCGGAAAAGGTTATTTTCAGGAATTTGACCTTATGGATTGGGGAACTATGCTTGGAATGGGAGCTTACGCAGGACCCGATTTTACAACCGAATTTTTTCATCACAGAGCTGAATTTTTATACGATTTTTATGCAAAAGAAATGTTCGGCAAACCGAATTCAGAACTTACGGATATTGAAAGAGGTTCGGTAAAAGAACGTGTAAAACAAGAATTTCATCAGCAAACAAGTTTGAAAGAAGAAGGGGTTGTATATACCGATGCATCGGCGGCAGCTTACAAAAAAAATGTTGAGTTATTGACAAAAATGTTGGTTGAAGGCGACCCGCAAAGAGCTTTTAAAGGCGGGGTAATAAGACCCGAAGAAGCCAAAGAAATTGCTGCTTTTGTTGATTGGTCGCAATTGGTGGCATCATCCTATCGCCCGGGAACAAAAAGAACATGGTCGAACAATTGGCCTCACGAACCGCTTGTAGATCAAGATGTTTTAGCCGATTATCATTTTGTTTCTTTATGGGAATTTTTAATTTTATGGACACTTACCATTGTCGTAATTTTTCTTTCATACGAATTTTTATTTAAAAAAGGAAGAAACGAAGAGTTGGAGCCCGAGTTGAAAATTACCAAACTTTATAAATCGCAAAAGAAACTTTTAAAATATGTTCCGATTGTTTCGTTGCTGTTTTTTGTGCAATTAATACTTGGGGCTTATTTGGCACATATTTATACCGAACCGTCAAAAGATTTTGTTCTTTCGCAATCAATTTTGCCGTTTAATGTTATTCGCTCTATACACACACAAATTGCAATACTTTGGGTTGCCGTTGGTTGGCTTGTAGGCGGTTTGCTTATAGCTCCTTGGATTGCAAACAAAGACCACAAATTTCCGTGGTTGGTCGATGTGCTTTGGATTGCTTTATTAACAGTTGCCGTAGGAAGTATTTACGGATTGTATATGGGAGCAACCGGACAGATGCGCGAAACTTGGTTTTGGTTCGGTAACGAAGGTCGTGAGTTGATAAATCTCGGAAGATTTTGGGATATCGGTTTGGTCTTGGGACTTGTATTTTGGTTTTTACTGGTTTTCTCACTTATCAGAAAAGCCGGAAAGAACAATCCGCTTGTAGGAACTATTATTTGGTCGGCATTTGCCATAGCTACTTTATATATTGCCGGTATGATGCCGATACATAAAGTGATGCCGAATTTTACCGTTGACGATTATTACCGTTGGTGGGTAATTCATCTTTGGGTTGAATTAACGTTTGAATTGTTTGCCGCCGGAACTATTGCTTTCTTTACGGTTTCACTCGGTTTAATTTCAAGAAAAACAGCCGAAAGAACAATGTTTTTTGAATTATTTTTGATTATGATGTCCGGAACACTCGGTGTAGGACACCACTACTGGTGGCAGGGACTTGACGAATATTGGATAGCCATAGGCGGAATATTCTCGGCTCTTGAACCGCTGCCCTTGGCGTTAATGATTATTGAAGCTGCAAAAAACAAAAGAGAAAAAGTAAATTCCGAAAAAGGATTTAAGTTTTCCACCGTATTTATGTGGCTTTCGGGTTCTGCCGTATTGAATTGGATCGGTGCGGGATTTTTCGGTATGGTTATTAATACGCCTACTATCAGTTATTATTCGCACGGAACATATCTAATTATGCCCCACGGACATATTGCCTTGCTCGGTGCTTTCGGTTATATCTCAATAGCATTTATTTATATGACTTCAAGAACCAATTCGCTTGCAAAGGGTTTGGTTTGGAACGAGAAAATAAGCAAAATTGCTTTCTGGTCGTTGACCGTAGGAGTGTTGTTATTTGCTTTGCCGACTTTAATTATCGGAATTGAACAAACAAAAGCGGCACAGGAACTGGGCTATTACTATGTAAGAACAAGAGCAGCCGTTGAAGGAATGAAAGGGTGGATGTGGTTCAGAATATTGCCCGACAGTTTGATGATAATAGGCGGCGGTTTAATTTTTATTGATTTATTAAAGAAAACTTTCTTTTCAAAGAAAGCGGTTGAAATAAACAACTAAAATGTTCCTTGATTTATCCTTAAAGGGCAAGACGTGATGTCTTGCTCTTTTGATTTTAATCCGGGAGTTTGTATAGTTTTGCTTATTTTTACCGAATAATCGTCATCTTATTCCGGCAAAGAATGTCGGCAGAAATATTTATTGCTCCGGATTTTTTTCTCTTTTTTTGGAGTTTCGGGAAATGCCAATTTTTTTATAATGAGCTTATTATAGTGGTTGAAAATTTAATATTACCCCGTTTTGCATA
>CAZCPV010000280.1:0-3301 GCA_964500765.1 uncultured Draconibacterium sp. | reverse complement strand
GGGGCTTTATTAATTTTTAAAATTGTTTTATTTCCCCATATATTGCTTGACGATTTTGGTAATGTATTTTCCTATAATATCAAACTCAATGTTTACGACGGTTCCCTTTTTTATAGTATGAAAATTGGTTATTTCATGGGTAAAAGGGATAATTGCAACCTGAAATGAATTGTCTTCAGAATTTACAACCGTAAGACTGACCCCGTTGACGGATACGGAACCTTTTTCTACGGTAACATTATCACCTGTCGGTTCGTATTCAAAAGTATAATACCAACTTCCGTCGGCTTCTTCTACTTTTGTGCAAACTGCTGTTTGGTCAACATGTCCTTGTACGATGTGTCCGTCGAGCAAACTGTCGGGTTTCATGCTGCGTTCCAAGTTTACTTCGTCGCCTACTTTCAGCAATCCGAGATTTGATTTTATTAATGTTTCTTTTACGGCGGTAACGGTATAGGTTTTGTCACTTACATTAACAACCGTAAGGCATACTCCGTTGTGCGATAAGCTTTGGTCTATTTTAAGTTCGTCAGCAAAATCACAAGTTAATGTGAAATGAACATTTTCGCCGTCTTTTTCAATTTTTTTTACAATTCCTGTTTTTTCTACAATTCCGGAAAACATAGTTTAATTTTTAATTTATAGCCTCAATTTTGTCTTTATAAACCGTAACTAATTTAAAATCTTTGTTATATTCAATAATTTCATCCCATATTTTCACTAATGCGGTAAAAAAATTGTTCATACTTAAATTTCCTAACTTGACATGAATTATCTTCGGGGGCGGGTTTTTGATAATTATTCTTTTAGAAAAATCACTGTCTTTGGTAACGATTGTTAAATTATTTTTTTCAGTATATTCCCAGATTTCGGAATCTTTCATTTTCGGATTTAAATCTCTGACAAAAATAAAATCATTTGTATTCCATAATGAAAAATAACACGGTAAATTAACATCAATTAAGAAACGACTCATTGTGCAACAAATTCTTTAATTGAATAATTTCTGTTCAGTATTTTTGATGCGAAAGACAGACATGCATTAATGTCTTTTTCTTCAAGATCCGGATATTGTTTTAAAATATCTTTTTTAGTGTCTCCCTTCGATAAAAATTCCAAAATTGTATTTACCGTAATTCTTAAGCCCCTTATTGTCGGTTTCCCGTTACACAAATCCGGATCTAATGTTATACGTTTCGTTAAATAAATCATATTATTTTTTTGCAAAGATATAACATTATTTTTGTTTATTTAAAGAGCAAAATCAATTCTTTACAAATTTTCTTGTAATAGTTTTTCCTTCTTCGTAAAAAGTGATATAATAAAAACCCTGCGGCAAATCGGAAACGGAAAATTCGAATTTATATGAATTTTGACCGTAATCGGTATATTCTCTAATTATCTTTCCGATATTATTAAAAATCACAACTTTATCCGGTTTTATTTTTTCTAAAAAAGTAACCGTAATTTTGTTTCTTGCCGGATTGGGCAATACGAAAACTTTTTCGGCTTTATCGAAGGTATCGATTTTCAGTACGGCGGAACCGGATGAAATGATGTCGTGTTTCGGGTCGAAAACGGCAGCCGTAACGTTAAAATCCAAATTAAGGGTAAATTGTTCTCCGTTTGTATTATTGTTAAACCAAATTGTGGTATCTTTTTCCGCACCTTCAAATTTTACGGGGATTTTCATATTGAAAAAATCAACGGAATTATGTGATTGAGTTTGGTTTATTGTAACGGTAAGTGTTTTATCCTGTGCCTGTGAATAATAAATATCATAAATCGGATATCCTTCGCCGTAATACCAGTCGTTAAAAAACTCCTGCAAAGAACTTCCGTATGTTTGTTCTGTATGCAATTGCAAATCGGATGTATGTGCGTATCCGCCGCCCAAATCATTTAAATAATTCGTTATCCCGCCGAAAAAGGCATTGTCGCCGACATATTTTCTTAACATGTGTAATACCATTGCTCCTTTATCGTAAGATAAACGACCGCTGAAAATTCGCCAAACATCTGTTGTATCATCGACATAAACAGAGCCGTCGGGTTGCGAAATAACGGAATTGATTTTATCCTGTTTCCAATCATCAAAAGTTACTCCGTCGTCGTTCAAATTATGCTCATGGGTCATTCCGTCAAGATAGGTTGCAAAGCCCTCATTGAGCCAGATATCGTGCCAGCTCCCGCAGGTAACATAATCACCGAACCACTGATGTGCTAATTCATGTGCCATTAAATGATGGCTGAAACTTGTCATAAAACTCATGGTTTGGTGTTCCATTCCGCCGCCCCAACTGAATTGTGCATGCCCGTATTTTTCATCGGCAAACGGATAGGGAATAAACAAATCGCTGTACAATTGAATGACATCCAGAACGTTTGGTGTGTTTGACTGTGCGTAAGACAAATTTTCGGGATAAACATAATTTAAAACTTCTACGTTTTCGCCTGTTGTGAGCGTAACATTATCCGAGTAGGAAGCATAATTTGTAACGGCAATTGCAATAAGATAAGCGGCTATGGGATGGCGGTGTTTCCAGTGTGCGGTTTTCATTCCGTTGTTTACGGTTTCTGAAATTAACAGACCGTTGCTTGCTGCTTTATAGATTTCGGGATTTGTAACGTAAACATCAATCGAGTCAATTTTATCGTCTAAACTTTGTTTGCAGGGCCACCAATCTTTTGCACCGTAGGGTTCCGACAGTGTCCAAACAACCGGTGTTCCGCTGTGTGTTGTTTGACTGAAAGAACCGAAACCGGCGGCATCCGGTATGCCTTGATAAAAAACGGAAATTGAATCTAAACTGTTTTGTGCTAAACTTAATCCGAGATTTATCGTCAGCTCGTCGTTACTTAAAGTGAAATTTGTTATTTTATTTTGATGGAAAATAACGGAATCAACGGTCATATTATCGGCTAAATCAAAAGAAATTTGATTAAATCCGGAAGTTTTTACCGTAAAATAAGATGTTATTTCACCTTTTATGTATTGGTTGTCGATATTCGGAAAGAAAAATTCCAAACGGTGGTATTTTAAATCGTATTGAAAGGATGCTTTTTCTTTGTATTTTTTTTGAAGCTCCGGATTAAACTTTGAGAAGAGCTTAATTTTTGATGCCGAACAGGATTCTTCACTATTTTGTGCCTTTAAATTTACTATTCCGGTAAGGAAGAATGAAGATAAGAGTATTAGGGCGATTTTTTTCATAACGAATTTTTTTATGTGTTTTTTGTAATCAGATTGATTAAATTTGATTAGGTTGCAAATATTTGGTGTAATTATTTTTTGTTGAAA
>CAZCPV010000279.1:0-3348 GCA_964500765.1 uncultured Draconibacterium sp. | reverse complement strand
CTGCAAGTTTTTTGTAAAATATTTTGATTTATGAGGGGATTATGTTTTATGTGCTGCAGCATATATATAAAAGCAACTATCCGATAAAAAATAACTATTTTACGTCAACCAATTCCACTTCAAAAATTAAACTTGTGTAGGGCGGAATTGAGCCGGAACCGCTTGCACCGTATGCCAAACTGCTCGGCATTATAAGGGTTGCTTTTCCGCCTTCTTTCATATACGAAATGCCTTCGTCCCAACCTTTTATCACTTGTCCTCTTCCGAGAGTAAATTCAAAGGGTTCGCCTCTGTCGTATGAAGAGTCGAATTGTTTGCCGTCTAAAAAGGTTCCTTTGTAATGTACGTCAACAATATCTCCGGTTTGGGCTTGTGCTCCGGTTCCTGCCTGTGTTTCAATATAATACAGTCCGCTTGCAGTAGGTTCTGTTGTAATATTATTCGATTCGATGTATGATTTTAAAGTGTCAAGTTCTTTTTCCGATTTGCTTTTGCATGAAATTAAAAAAATAATCAGAATACTTGATATTAAAAAAACATTTTTTTTCATAATGGGAATTTTAATCAATAATGTCAAAATTAAGAAATTTTTGCAGAACTTTCGGTATTTTAATACCTTCTTCCGTATAATTATTTTCCAGAAGTGCTGCAACGATACGGGGAAGAGCAAGTGCACTGCCGTTTAAGGTATGTGCAAGTTTTGTTTGTTTTTCTCCGGCTTCTTTAAAACGCAGTTTTAAGCGGTTTGCCTGAAAACTTTCAAAGTTTGATACAGAGCTTACTTCCAGCCACTTATCTTGCCCGGCGGAATATACTTCAAAGTCAAAAGTTAAAGCGGATGTAAAGCCCAAATCACCGCCGCACAGGCGAACAATTCTGTACGGAAGTTCTAATTTTTGCACCAAAGATTCGACATAAGCGACCATTTTGTCCAAGGTCTCATACGATTTATTCGGATGTTGTATTTGAACAATTTCGACTTTATCAAATTGGTGCAGGCGATTTAAACCCCTTACGT
The DNA here is from genome assembly GCA_964500765.1 of uncultured Draconibacterium sp. Classification (GTDB taxonomy): domain Bacteria; phylum Bacteroidota; class Bacteroidia; order Bacteroidales; family JAADGE01; genus JAADGE01. The sequence continues at coordinate 2,330 of CAZCPV010000279.1, read as the reverse complement.
CTTTTCCGTATGAACCGGCTTCACGCCTGAAACAAGAAGAATATGCCGTTAATTTAATCGGAAAATCTTCGGCTTTTAAAATTACGTTGCGGTATAAATTTGTAACCGGAACTTCCGCTGTCGGAATTAAAAACAGTTTGTCTTCCGTAATTTGATACATTTGTCCTTCCTTGTCGGGAAGTTGCCCGGTGCCGAAACCCGATGCTTCGTTAATAACCAAAGGCGGCATAATTTCGGTAAAACCGGCTTTTTCGGCTTCTTCGAGAAAGAAATTGATTAAAGCACGTTGCAGTTTTGCACCTTTTCCTTTGTAAACGGGAAATCCGGCTCCGGTAATTTTGTTTCCGAGTTCAAAGTCAATTAAATCGTATTTGTCGGCAAGTTCCCAATGCGGCAGCTTTTTTTTAAGTTCCGGAACGGTTCCCCCTGTTTTTATCTCAACATTATCGGCATCGGTTTTTCCTGCCGGAACGGAAGAGTGAGGAATATTCGGTATTTCCGAAAGGACAGTAAGCAGTTTTTTTTCGGTTTCCGAAAGTTCGTTGCTTATTTTTTTTATTTCTTCTTTCAATGAAGCAGCTTTTGCTTTTGCCTCATTTGCTTCGCTTTGTTTACCTTCCTTATATAATTGTCCGATGCTTTTTGCAAGTTTGTTTGATTCGGCAAGAATCATATCCGATTTCCCTTTCAGTTCTTTTCTTTCGTCATCGGTTTTTAAAGCGAGATTAATTAATTCGCTGAAATCTTTATTTCTTACGGAAAGTTTTTTTATAAGTTCTTCCGGATTATTTCTTATTTGGTTTAATGTAAGCATAATTACGAGTTTTAATAAAAAAATCCCGTTATCGCATTTTTTACGAAGTAACGGGATAAATAATCATTTTAATTATTTTATTTATTTTTCTGCGGGTTCTACGGAAACGTATGATTTATTATTTCGTTTCTTTTTAAATACAATAATTCCGTCTGTTAAAGCAAACAACGTATGATCTCTGCCCATTCCGACATTATTGCCGGGATGATGTTTTGTCCCTCTTTGTCTAACGATAATATTTCCTGCAATTACTTTTTGCCCTCCGTATAATTTAACTCCCAGTCTTTTACTTTCCGAATCTCTTCCGTTTCGGGAGCTACCCATTCCTTTCTTATGTGCCATAATATTTTGTTTATTCGGTTATTAATTGGCTTTTCCGCCGTTTAATTCGTCTTGTAATTTTTTTAATTCGTCCCATTTGCCGTCAGCAGCTAATTTTGCTTGTTCGGGCCAGGTTGTCGGGTCAAATCGGTTATATGCATTACCGCCTGCGGCAACTAAAATTTCAGTAATTTTTTCTGCTTTTGCAGTCGATAATTTTTTAAACGTATCTATTCCTGCTTCTGCCAAAATTCCGGCAATTTTAGGACCTATTCCTTCAATTTTGGTTAATTTATCCGGTTTTGCTTCGGTTGTTGCTTTTTTTGCAACTTCTTTCTTTTCAGTTTTTACCGCAGTTTTTTTCGGTGCTTCTTTTTTTACGGCTTCTTTTTTTGCCGGTTCTTCTTTTACAGTCTTTTTTGCTGTTGTTTTACCGTTTAAACTGATATCTTCAATCTCAATTTGAGATAAGTTTTGACGGTGTCCGTTAAGTTTTTGGTATCCTTTTCTTCTTTTTTTCTTAAATACCAAAACTTTATCTCCCCGCATGTGTGCAAGAACTTTTGCAGTTACGGCGGCACCTTTAACAGTCGGTGTTCCGACGGTTACCTTTTTTCCGTCGTCGGTTAATAAAACTTTATCAAAAGTGATATTGTTTCCTTCTTTTTCAGCCAGTCTGTGAACAAATATTTTTTGATTTTTTTCAACCTTAAATTGTTGTCCGGCTATTTCTACTATTGCGTACATTTTAACTGTTTTAAATGTGTTTAGGAGGCGTCCGTTGTTATTTCGGAACTTTTAATGCCTCGTTAAATTCTTAAATCGGGCTGCAAAAATAGTTATTTTTATTAAAATACAAATGTTTTTTTGAATATTTTAAAAAGAACGGAAAGAAAAATATTTTACTCTTTCCGTTCATATAAAAAATTATTTATTCACTAAAACTTACCAAGTTTCTTTATTCCGTTATTTTAATAATATCAATTCCTTTCATTTCATTGTTACGTCCCCCTACGATGTCGCTTAAAATTACATATTTATCATATTGTTCTATACAATAATATTGTTTGTATTTATAATCTTTAAGTGAAGTAACGTGTCCCGGATTCGCAGGGTCAATTTCTACTATACCGCTCCAACCGTTTGCCAAGTAAATTTTTCCGTTTTTATTATGAATCAACACATCATATACATC
>CAZCPV010000278.1:0-3355 GCA_964500765.1 uncultured Draconibacterium sp. | reverse complement strand
AATCCGCAAGAGGGTTTCACTGTATTAATTTACAGAAAGTTAAGATGCAATTCGTATTACTTTAATTCAAAAAGTGAAGCCCTGACTGTCAATCCGTTAAATATAAATATGAGGATTTAAGGATTTATAAAAAATTTCAATTCGCAAATCATACGGATTGTATATTTCAAATTTATTTCTTTACTTTGTATGTAATCCGAAAAGAATTATTTATGGATACGTTTTTTCATATCGGGAAATACCTGCTTTTTCTGAAAAAAGTTTTTAAGCGTCCGCAAAAACGGAATATTTTTATTCAAAATATTTTTTTTGAAATAGAAAAGCTCGGTATTAATTCCATCGTTATTGTTTTTATTATTTCGGTTTTTATGGGTGCCGTTATTACTTTGCAAACAGCATACAATATTGAATTGTCTTTTGTTCCCTTGTATTTGGTCGGTTTAGGAACGCGCGATTCGATGTTTTTGGAATTTTCATCTACCATTGTGGCTTTAATCCTTGCCGGGAAAGTAGGAGCTAATATTGCTTCGGAAATAGGTACCATGAAAATACGCGAACAAATAGAAGCTCTTGATATGATGGGTGTTAATTCGGAAAGTTATTTAGTGTTACCCAAAATCATTGCTGCTGTTTTCACCTTTCCTTTATTAACCCTTTTCAGTATGTTTGTCGGTATTTTCGGCGGTTATCTTGCCGTTTATTTTACCGATGCCATACCTATTGACGATTTTGTTTACGGTTTGCATTATTATTTTATACCGTTTTACATTACCTATTCGTTGATAAAAGTTGTTATTTTTGCATTTATCATTGCAAGCGTTCCCGCTTATCAGGCATATTTTATACGCGGCGGTGCCTTGGAAGTAGGAAAAGCAAGTACCAAAGCCGTTGTTTATTCCAGTATTCTTATTTTGTTTTTCAATGTTGTATTAACTCAAATTTTATTGTCTTGATAGAACTCAGGAACATATCAAAATCATTCGGAGACGAACAAATTTTAAAAGATATTTCGTTAACTTTTGAAAAAGGTAAAACCAATTTAATTATCGGGCAAAGCGGCTCCGGAAAAACGGTTTTGCTGAAATCGACAGCAGGTATTCATAAAATTGACAAAGGAGAAATTTTTTTCGACAACGAATTATATTCCGGCATGAGCCCTAAAGAAATGCAAAAAATTCGCAAAGAAATAGGCATGGTTTTTCAGGGCGGTGCATTATTCGATTCTTATACGGTTTATGAAAATGTAATATTCCCGTTAAGGATGTTTTCCGATATGTCGAAAAAAGAAATGAACAAACGCGTTGAATTTTGTCTTGACCGCGTAAATTTACATCAGGCAGAAGATTTTTATCCTTCGGAGATAAGCGGCGGAATGCAAAAACGGGTTGCCATTGCCCGAGCCATTGTTTTAAATCCGAAATATTTGTTTTTTGACGAGCCCAATTCGGGACTTGACCCCAAAACAGCTATTGTTATCGACAATTTAATTAAAGAACTGACCATTGATTTTGATACAGTCAGCGTTATTAACACCCATGATATGAACTCGGTTATTGAAATCGGCGACAATATTGCATTTATTTACAAAGGGCAAAAATGGTGGACAGGCAACAACAAAGAAATTCTTACAAGCAACAACAAAGAGTTGAATGATTTTGTGTTTGCAACCGAATTAATGCGAAGCATTAAAAAATAATCCGAAACCGGATGTAAGAAAATTTATTCATCAGTATGATTCCACCCCTGTGCTTTCAGTTCAATTTCGTTTCCGTCGGGCATTACCAAAAAATTTCCTTTCGATTGTTCCGTAATATGACCTATTACACTTACCAAAGGATTATTTTTTACTTTATCGTAATCGTTTTGCGAAACCGTAAACAATAACTCGTAATCTTCACCGCCGTTCATTGCAAAAGTTGTCGGAACAATCAAGGTTTCTTCGGCAAATTTTCTTGTTTCATCCGCCAAAGGTATTTTTTCATTATAAATTCTTGTTCCGCATTTTGATTCTTCGCTGATGTGCATAATTTCGGAGGATAATCCGTCGGAAATATCAATCATGGAAGTCGGTTTAATTTTCATTTCTTCAAACATTCTGATAATATCGGCTCTTGCTTCCGGTTTCAGTTGGCGTTCAAGTATATAGTCATAACCCTTTAATTCGGGTTGCATTTCCGGATTTGCCTTAAAAACCTCTTGTTCTCTTTGCAACACTTTTAAACCGGCATAAGCACCGCCCAAATCGCCCGAAACACAAATTAAATCGTTCGGTTTTGCACCGTTTCTGTACACAAGTTTATCTTTTTCGCCTTTGCCTATTGCCGTAATACTGATTATTAAGCCCGTGTACGAAGAACTTGTATCTCCGCCGATTATATCAACTCCGTAGGTTTCGCAAGCCAATTTTATACCTTTATACAATTCGTCAATCGCTTCCAAAGTAAATCGATTTGAAATTGCAATTGTTGCCGTAATTTGCTTCGGTACGGCATTCATGGCATACACATCCGAAAGATTAACAATTACGGATTTATACCCCAAATGTTTTAAAGGCGTATAAGACAGGTCAAAATGCACGCCTTCAACCAAAATATCCGTTGTTACGACAAATTGTTTGTCTTTATAATCGAGTACTGCCGCATCGTCGCCTATTCCTTTTACGACCGAAGCATTTTTTATTTTAATATCTTTGTTTATTCTTTTTATTAATCCGAATTCGCCTAATTCCGCTAAATTTGTCATCTTATTTTATATATTAAATGAGATTGCAAAGATGAGAAATCCTTGACAGATAAAAAATTTTATATACTGAAAATAAAAACAGAACGTTTTTTCATTAACAATAAATTATTATTTTTGGCATAATTTTAATTTTCGAATGAAATATTTACTTTTAATATTAGCTTTTTTTCTTTTTTCTTTTGAAATTTTTTCGCAAAGCGAAACTTTTAAATTGGAAGACTCGGGAATCGTTTCCGCAGAAAAAAAACCGACCGACGGAACCGTAACTGTTACACAAGACCCTCGATTACGCCAAATCGTAAAAAGGCATATTGAGGTGAATAACAACAAATTTGACGGCTGGCGAGTGCAAATTTATTTCGGTTCGGGGCAAAGAGCCATGGCAGCGGCACAAAATGCAAAAAAGAAATTTTTAATACGTTACGGAAATAAAAACGGTGCCTACATTGTGTACGATTCACCGTTTTTTAAAGTTCGTGTCGGCGATTTCAGAACCAAAGCCGAAGCCATGTTTTTTCAAACTCAAATAAAAAAAACATTCCCTCAATCGTGGGTAATTCCCGATAAAGTTTTTTATCCGGTTGAAGATATTGAATAAAATTTTCCGAAAATG
>CAZCPV010000277.1:0-3402 GCA_964500765.1 uncultured Draconibacterium sp. | reverse complement strand
AAAAAAAGGAGCTGTCCAAAAAGAAAAACCATTTACCGATTTGTCGCTTTTATTAATAACAAAGTTTCGCATACTTTGGCACAGAGTTTCTATTATCAATAAGAACAAGACTTTGTACAACTTTGTGATACTAAACTGCTGTTAAGATGGCGATTTAGTATGGAATCCCTTTGTGTGCTTTGTGGTTATAAAAAAACGACAAAGTCTCACTTTTCAGACACTCCCTCTTTTACTTTAAACTATTTTTTAAAACATAAAATTCAGCCCGCCGAAAACATTTCCGAAAGTTCCGTTTTCCCTCATATATCTGTATCCGGCACCGGCGTTTAAATAAACCGAAACCGAAGATGCTTTTAAAATACGGTATGCTCCCTTTATGCCGATTTCCGTATTTACGGGTTTTTGGGCATTCCAATCATAAGCCAAACGAAATTCGGGCGAAATAATAATTTGCTTATTATTTAATCCCGCATCAATACCCAAAAAACTTTCATGAAAAGCACCGCTGTTTGTTAAATCAAACATAATACCTTGTCCTATTGCAAGTTTGAAATTTTTCACGATAATATTAAACTTGGCAAGGGCATCAAGATTTTGCATTGTTGCGTCGCCTTTTAAATAATCGTAACGAATATCCGCCGATAAAGCACCGTAGTTGTATTGCAAACGCGGAACAGCATTTATAAAACTTGCACCTGACGAAGTCAAAAATCCGCCGTCAATGTCAATATTCAATCCGAAAACATACGAATCACCGCCTCTTCTGGAAATTAAACTTTGTTGATATAAACCGAAAACTGCTTTGGTTAAATTACCTAAAATACTGTTTCCCGAATTGTTGTTATTATTGTTGTCGGTATTATTTTTCGGAGGATTTTGTTGATTATTGTTTCCTCCGGTGCTTCCGTTATCATTGGTTTTTTGAGCAAAAACACAGTTAAATGCAAAAAATACCGAGAATAAAAAAATGACTGTTTTTTTCATAATTTTAATTTTTTTATAATGATTAACAAATTTTAACTTTGCGAAATTAATTTTTTTATTTGAAATGAAATCAGAGAAAAAGAAAATATTAAAAATAACAATCGGTTTAATTCTTATTGTAGGGATGATTGCGGCTGTTTTCGGATACCTTAAATACAAAGAAATTTTTAAACCCAATATCAAGAAAAATACATTTTTATATATCCCGACCGGCTCCGATTACGGAACACTGACGGATTCTTTAAAATCATCGGCTGTTTTAATCGATTTTAAATCGTTTGAGCATACGGCAGCTTTGAAAAATTTAAAAAATAAAGTTCACCCCGGAAAATATTTTCTGAAAAAAGGAATGACCAACAACCGGATTGTAAATATTTTGCGTTCGGGAAATCAAACGCCCGTAAAACTTACGTTTAACAATATCAGAACAATTAATGATTTTGCCGGAAAAATTTCAAAACAAATTGAGCCGGATTCCGCTTCAATCGTAAAATTTTTAAATAATGAAGACTCTATAAAACAATTCGGTTTCAATAAACAAAATATTATCAGTATGTTTATTCCGAATACCTATGAAATTTATTGGAACACTTCTGCCGAAGATTTTATAAAACGCATGAAAAAAGAATACGACCGCTTTTGGAATGACGACCGTAGAGAAAAAGCAAAACAACTGAATTTAACATTGAAAGAAGTCAGTATTCTGGCATCAATCGTACAAGCAGAGCAACAGGCACATCCGGATGAAAGAGCAAAAGTGGCGGGTTTATACATAAACCGTTTAAAAAGAGGAATGTTGTTGCAATCCGACCCGACTTTGATTTTTGCTTCCGGCGATTTTACAAAAAAACGCGTTCTGAATAAAGACAAAGAAATTGATTCGCCGTATAATACATATATGTATGCTGGTTTGCCTCCGGGACCGATAAATATGCCCGATATCTCGTCAATTGACGCCGTTCTGAATTACCGGCATCATAACTATATTTTTATGTGTGCAAAAGAAGATTTTTCGGGCTATCACAATTTTTCGACCAATGCCCGACAACACGGAATTTATGCACGAAAATATCAACAAGCACTTAATAAAAAGAAAATTTGGAAATAATGACTGCAAATAAAATAAAAATACAATTAGAATCAGAAATCGGTGAATTAGAAGGCGTTATACTTCATACACCCGGAAATGAGGTCGAAAATATGACACCCGAAAATGCCGAACGTGCTTTGTACAGCGATATTTTAAACCTCTCGGTTGCCCGAAAAGAATACGCCCAATTAAAAGGCGTTCTTGAAAAAGTTACAAAAACCTTTGAGGTTAAAGAACTTTTAACCGATATTCTTGAAAATCACGATGTAAAAAGCAGACTGATAAACCGGATTACAAAAAGTTGCAATGCCGAAATAATTAAAAACCACTTAACCGAACAAACACCGGAAGAATTATCAAGATTATTAATCGAAGGAGTTCCCGTTCAGGCAAATTCATTAACCGATTATCTGCAAAAAAATTACTACCGCTTAGACCCTTTGCATAATTTCTTTTTTACCAGAGATGCCTCTTCCGCCGTAAACGACAGCGTATTTATTAACCGAATGGCAAACAAAATAAGAATGCGCGAGTCGATTATAATGGAAGCGATTTTTGATTATCATCCTAATTTTATAACAAAAACCGTTAATCCCGAAAACAGCCGATATTTTAACGATAAAATTCGTACGGAAGGCGGCGATATATTAGCGGCACGCAAAGATATTTTAATAATCGGAACCGGAAGCCGAACATCTCCGCAGGGAATCGACCATATAGCCCGAAAAATTGAAAGTCGTGAATATCCGCGACATATTATTGTTCAGGAATTGCCTTATACGCCCGAATCCTTTATTCACCTTGATATGGTTTTTACTTTATTGGATAACGATAAATGTATGGTTTACGAGCCGTTAATAATGAAAACTACGCGTTTTGCAACCATCCACATGATTGTTGAAAACGGAAAAATAATTTCCATAAAAGAAAAAGCAAACATTCCGGTTGTTCTTGAAGAACTCGGGATGCCGGTAAAACCGATTTTATGCGGCGGAAATGAAATAAAAAATCAAGAACGAGAACAATGGCACAGCGGGGCAAACTTTTTTGCATTTGCACCGGGAAAAATCATAGGTTACGAACGAAACAATCATACCATTGAAGAATTGAACAAAAACGGTTTTGAAGTATTAAGAGCAAAAGACGTAATCAATAATAAAATTAAAATCGAAGATTACGAAAAAGCGGTTATAACGATACACGGCTCTGAACTTGCCAGAGGCGGCGGCGGAGCACGCTGTATGACTATGCCCGTAAGAAGAAAATTACTGTAATTTTTACAATACTTTTTTTATTGCTTTTTCAATAATTTCTTTATGGTCAAAAGC
>CAZCPV010000276.1:0-3404 GCA_964500765.1 uncultured Draconibacterium sp. | reverse complement strand
CACCGTCGAAGAACTTGCATTTACCCTTTCTCTTGCGGCAGACACACTGGATTTTGCCGAAAAAACATCAATAAACATCAAAAATCTTACAAAAAAAATGCAGTTTACTTTCGGTATAAACTCAAATTATTTTATCGAAATTGCAAAACTCCGAGCAGCAAGATTTTTATGGGCAAACATTGTAAAACCTCGGACAAATGACGAAAAAGCCGGAAAAATATTTATTTGCTCCGAAACAACATCTTCAAACAAAACCGCATACGACCCATACGTAAATCAACTTCGCAACACAACCGAAGCCATGTCGGCAGTTATAGGAAGCACAAATTCACTTAACGTAAAACCTTTCGATTTACCCTACAAAAAACCCGATAATTTTTCCGAGCGAATTGCACGTAATACCGGTATAATTCTGAAAGAAGAAGCATATTTCGACAAATCCGTTGACCCCGCTGCCGGCTCATATTTTATCGAAAATCTTACAAACGACCTTATCGACAAAACTTGGGAACTCTTTCTTAAAATCGAAGAGAAAGGCGGCTTTCACAGTGCGTTGAAACAAGGGTTTATTCAATCCGAAATAAAAGAAACCGTAAAAAAACGAGAAATTAACCTCGCAACAAGAAAAGAGATACTGCTCGGCACAAACCAATATCCGAATTTCAACGAACAAATAAAAAATGACATCGATTTCAACGTATATTCTTGGAATTTCCCCGTAAATTCAAAAACCGATACCGAACCCGTAAAATTTTACCGAGCAGCAAAACCTTTTGAAGAGCTTCGCCTTGCAGTCGAAAAATCAGGCAAACAACCGACAGTATTTCTGCTCACGTACGGAAATCTTGCCATGCGTAAAGCCCGAGCAACTTTTGCATCAAACTTTTTTGCTTGTGCAGGATACAAAATAATTGACAACCTCGGTTTTGAAACTCCCGAAAAAGGTGCAGAATCCGCATTAAAAACAAATGCAGATATTGTCGTTATTTGCAGTTCCGACGATGCCTATCCGGAAATTGTTCCAAAAATTTATAACATATTGAAAAACAAAGCAATAACGGCAATTGCAGGGTATCCGAAAAACCATATCGAAGAATTAAAAAATGCAGGTATCGAATATTTTATACACATAAAATCAAACGTACTCGAAACCTTGCAAAAGTTTAATAAATTGATTTTAAATTCATAATATTTTTATTTCAAACTTTACACAAAAAGATGAGACCCGATTTCAAAAATATAAAATTCAAGACCGCATATCCTTTAAAACAAACTGAAAATAAAGGAGATAAATTTATCACTCCGGAACAACTTGAATTAAACGCTTTTTATACAAAAGAAGATACGAAAAATTTTGAACACCTCAATTATGCCGCCGGAATACCGCCCTATTTAAGAGGACCGTATTCAACAATGTATGTTATGCGTCCGTGGACAATTCGTCAATATGCCGGATTTTCAACTGCCGAAGAATCCAATGCCTTTTACAGAAGAAATCTTGCAGCCGGGCAAAAAGGACTTTCCGTAGCATTCGATTTAGCTACCCACCGCGGCTACGATTCCGACCACGAACGCGTTGTAGGCGATGTAGGAAAAGCCGGTGTCGCCATCGACAGTATTCTGGATATGAAAATCTTGTTCGACCAAATTCCGCTGAATAAAATGTCGGTTTCTATGACCATGAACGGTGCCGTATTGCCGATTTTGGCATTTTATATCGTTGCCGGAATAGAGCAGGGAGCAAAACTCGAAGAACTTTCCGGAACCATACAAAACGATATTCTGAAAGAATTTATGGTCAGAAACACATACATCTACCCTCCCGCCCCGTCAATGCGAATTATTGCCGATATTTTCGAATACACATCGAAAAATATGCCCAAATTCAACTCCATCAGTATTTCGGGCTATCACATGCAGGAAGCCGGAGCTACTGCCGACATCGAATTGGCATACACCCTTGCCGACGGACTGGAATATCTGCGAACAGGCGTAAATGCCGGAATGGATATTGACAGTTTCGCACCCCGACTCTCATTCTTTTGGGCAATCGGTATGAATCACTTTACGGAAATTGCCAAAATGCGTGCCGCACGTATGCTTTGGGCAAAAATTGTAAAACAATTCAACCCGAAAAATCCGAAATCTCTTGCCCTGCGAACCCACAGCCAAACTTCCGGATGGAGCTTAACCGAGCAAGACCCGTTCAACAATATTGCCAGAACTTGTATTGAAGCTATGGCCGCCGCCCTCGGACATACACAGTCTTTACACACCAATGCTCTTGACGAAGCAATCGCTTTACCGACAGACTTTTCTGCACGAATTGCCAGAAATACCCAAATCTATTTACAAGAAGAAACCGGAATTACAAAATCCCTTGATCCTTGGGCGGGCTCTTATTATGTCGAAAAACTGACACACGAAATTGCTCACAAAGCTTGGAAACTTATTGAAGAGGTTGAAGAACTCGGCGGAATGGCAAAAGCGATTGAAACAGGTATTCCGAAAATGCGTATAGAAGAAGCAGCAGCAAGAAAACAAGCACGTATCGACAGCGGAAAAGACATCATCGTAGGAGTTAACAAATACAAACTTGAAAAAGAAGACCCTATTGATATTTTGGAAGTTGATAATACAGCCGTCAGACTTTCACAAATTGAAAGACTGAAAAAACTTAAAGCCGAACGCAACAACGAAGAGGTTAAAAAAGCACTTGCCGCTGTTACTAAAAGTATGAAAACCGGAAAAGGAAATGTATTGGAACTTTCGATAATTGCCGCACAAAAAAGAGCAACGCTCGGCGAAATTTCCGATGCAATCGAAAAGGTTACCGGCAGATACAAAGCCGTTATCCGTTCAATATCCGGAGTTTATTCATCAGAAAGCAAAAATGACATGAGTTTTGAAAAAGCACGCAAACTTGCCGATAAATTTGCCGAACAAGAAGGCAGAAGACCGCGAATTATGATTGCCAAAATGGGACAAGACGGACACGACCGCGGTGCAAAAGTAGTATCAACCGGCTATGCCGACATCGGTTTCGACGTTGACATAGGTCCGCTTTTCCAAACACCCGCCGAAGCTGCCAAACAAGCCGTTGAAAACGATGTGCATGTTCTCGGCGTATCAAGTTTGGCTGCCGGACACAAAACCCTTGTTCCGCAAGTAATTGAAGAACTTAAAAAACTCGGCAGAGAAGACATTATGGTAATTGTCGGCGGTGTAATTCCGCATCAGGATTATCAATTTTTATACGATGCCGGCGTTGTCGGAATTTTCGGACCAGGAACATCGGTTTCCGAAGCCGCAATTCAGATATTGGAAATTTTATTGGGATAATACATTGACTTCGAATTCTAAGACATATACAAATTTTATTTCAGTTATTTTATTATTATCTT
>CAZCPV010000275.1:0-3407 GCA_964500765.1 uncultured Draconibacterium sp. | reverse complement strand
AAAGAAACTGAATATATTTATTACAATCTGGCAATTGTATTTTATAATATCGGCGAATACGACAAAGCCGTACAATATTATCAAAAAAGTGCCGATATAAAACAAAAACTGCATCTGAAAGGCATTGATAAGGTGTATTTTAATTTGGCACGTACTTATGAACAGTTAAACAATTATAAAAAAGCTGACAGTCTGTTTATTACTGCCGTAAAAATCAGAAAAAACCTTAAGGGTAAAGATTATTATCGCTTAGCTCCGTTTTATATCGGTTACGGAAATTTTCTTTTAAAACAAAAAAAATACCCGCTTGCAAAAACCTATCTGCTGAAAGCAAAAACACGGTACGAAAAAAATTACGGTTTCAGGCATCCGTACACGGCAAACAGTTACGTATATTTCGGGAACTATTTTTCGGCAATTTCAAAACCCGATTCGGCATTGTATTGGTATCAAAAATCATTAATTGCAAATTCCGAGCATTTTAAGTCTTCCGATATTCGTTTTAATCCTTCCGGTACCGATTGTTTTTCACAACTTCAACTGCTTAAAGGGCTGAAAATGAAAGCATCGGCACTAAACAAACTTGCACAAAAACGTAAAAACGAGAATCTTTTCCGCTTAAGCATAAAAACAAGCAACGCAGCTTTGCACTTAATAAAAAATATTCGAAACGACTATATTGCACCGGACAGCAAATTAATTATTACCGAAATCGAAAAAGAATGCTATTCGTCAGCCGTTGAAGCATCTTTCGGTTTATATAAAAAAACAGGTATTCAAAAATATATTTATTCAGCATATCGCTATGTTTTATTAAGCAAAGCATCGCTGCTGAACAGCATTTCCGAAGAAGATAAAGAACTTAATTCTCATATTTCCGCTTCCGAAAAAAAGAGAAAAAATAATTTTGAACAAAAAATTTCCGGGTACAAAAAGCTGATTTATGAAGAAAACAAAAAACAAAATCCCGATTCGGCAAAAATTATGTTTCTGCAATCAACTCTTTTTAAAATAAACAACGAATACGATAATTTTATTACGAAACTAAAGAATAAATTCAAAATCAAGGAAAAATCAGGTAATAAATTTATTTCTGTTAAAGATATACAAAAGAAACTTCCCGCACATACAACGCTGATTGAATATTTTATAACAAAAAATACAGATTCCGAAAAGCACAATCTGTATATTTTTATTATTGACAAAAGCCGTTTTCGTTTTTTCGAAAAAAGTTTAACCAAAAAATTTTACGAAAACATAAAGATATTTGAACGGCACATGAAAAACAATCAAAAAAACAACGGGCTGAACGATTTTAACAAATTTAATAAAAGTTGCTTCGAATTGTATGTCGATTTATTTAAAAAACCGGACAAAATCGTAAAAAATAAAAATATTATTATCGTTCCCGACGAAGAAATTGCCTATCTTTCGTTTGACGCATTACAATTTTCATATAAAAAACGAAAAATTATCAATTATTCCGATTTGGATTATCTTATTTACGAGCGATGTTTTTCTTACGGCTATTCAACGCCCTTGCTTTTTAATCGAAAAAATAAAAAATATACCGATTTTGTTTATGCGTTTGCCCCTTCTTATACCGATACGGTAAGCAGTGTATTAAGGCAAAATTTCGGAAATTTAGCTCACACACAAACGGAAATTTCTTCAATTTTAAATTATTTTAACGGAAAAACATATACCGGAGCCGAAGCTCTCGAAGACAGTTTTAAACGCATTGCAAATAAAGGCGGAATTATTCATATTGCCGGGCATGCCTCCTCCGAAGATAAGCAGAAAGATTTCTCGTTTTTGGCATTTTCGGACAAAAACAAGAATACCGAAGACGACGGTTTATTATTTACTTACGAAATTGAAAACATGAAAATAAATTCGCCGATGGTTGTACTCAGTGCTTGCAATACGGGCAAAGGTAAATTATACAGCGGGGAAGGGGTTTACAGTTTATCACGCAGTTTTTTAAAAGCAGGTGCCGCCTCCGTTGTGTACAGTTTATGGAATGTTAATGACAATTCGGGTGCCGAAATTACGGCATCATTCTATAACTATTTATCGAAAGCCGACGCAAAAAATACCGCATTGCGACAAGCAAAACTCGATTACCTTAAAGCAAGCGAACCGACCCTTTCCGACCCTGTATTTTGGAGCGGCTACGTATTAACGGGCTCGGTTTACCCGCTTATACATTCTCATACAATTCTTGTTTCGGCGATAATTGTAACCCTGCTACTCGCAATTGCCGGTTTTGTTTTTCTGAAAAAACGAAAATCTGCTTAGAAAGTTTCTAAAAATCCCAAATTTCTTATAATGAACTCATTATAATGCACAAAACTTAATATTACCTTGTTTAGAATTCAACTTTGGCAAAGTTTTTAACTTTGCCAAAGTTCGTAAGAAATAATTCTTACAGATATTTTCTGCAGTTTGCAAAATTCCTGTTTAAATTTAAAATCTCTCTATTTTTGAATGTATCTGCTTAATTTTTAACTATATAGGTATTGTCGGCAGATGTATTTTGAATAAATTTAAACGGAATTTCCAAAAATTCTTTAAATTCTTCCATAATTTCTAAATCCTCTTCGTTATCCTTGTCGTAATACCAATGAATTCCAATTTTTTTTCCTCTTTTATAAAAATTATTTAATTCGGTAAAAATAACAATCAAACTCTTAAAACTTACACTGTTAAAAACAGTAAAATTAAAAACACACTTAAGTTCACACCTTATTTCCGGAATTTCCGTTTTTACCCATTTCAGAACATCATCATATAACACAAATATATCATCTTTATACGAACTTCCTTTTATCTCAAATAAGCAGTTTTTTGCGGATAAATTAACAAAAGGACTTGATTTGGTTTGTTTTCTGTACATAATTTTCTGTTAAAAGTTTATTTATATATATTACATCAGTACCGAAAATCTAACCCCCTTAAATGCACTTTTTTAAAAAAAGATATTAACAATTAATGAAAAGCCATGATATTACAGAGTTTTTAATACAAGTTAGGACTGACAAAATCTACCGGAACCGGAATAGAAAGTAAATTTATTTGTAATTATTTGAGAAGCCGGTGATGCTCCCGGAATTTCTCACAGCGGTTCAAGTTCACCGACGGGTGACAGCAACATTAATACCGGATAAATAAGTTTAGAGAGCGGATTCCCCTATGCTGTCATTAGAAAATTAATGTCCATGGGACACAAAATTGTTTATAAAAAAGGTATTTACGGCGGCTATCAAGCCATTATGTACGATGCCCTAAGAAAAATTTATTTCGGAGCATCGGAATCACGAAAAGACGGACAAGCGGCAGGATATTGAAAAATAAAAGTCGAAACAATGACTTTTCGATTCCTGTTTAAAAAATGATTATATATG
>CAZCPV010000274.1:0-3409 GCA_964500765.1 uncultured Draconibacterium sp. | reverse complement strand
AACCTTTCTTGATGCCGGTTGAAGACGTGTTCTCGATTACAGGTCGAGGTACTGTTGCAACAGGAAGAATCGAAACAGGTGTTATTCATACAGGAGACGAAGTTCAAATTATCGGTCTCGGTGCTGAAAAAATGAAATCGGTTGTTACGGGAGTCGAAATGTTCCGTAAAATTCTTGACGACGGTCAAGCAGGTGATAATGTCGGCTTACTTTTAAGAGGTGTAAAAAAAGAAGAAATAAAAAGAGGTATGGTTATCGCTGCACCGAATTCAATTACCCCTCATACTAAATTTAAAGCTGAGGTATATGTATTGAAAAAAGAAGAAGGCGGACGTCATACTCCTTTCCACAATAATTACAGACCTCAATTCTATTTAAGAACACTTGACGTAACAGGTGAAATTAAATTACCGGAAGGAACCGAAATGGTTATGCCCGGCGATAACGTAACAATTGAAGTTTCTTTGATTACTCCGGTTGCTATTGATATGGGATTGAGTTTTGCTATCCGTGAAGGAGGCCGAACAGTCGGAGCCGGACAAGTTATTGAAATTATAGAATAACAAGTCATAAATGTTTATTATTAATTCGGTAGTATTTTACTGCCGAATTAATTTATTTATCAAACGGGAGTAGCTCAGTTGGTAGAGCATCGGTCTCCAAAACCGAGTGCCGGGAGTTCGAGTCTCTCCTCCCGTGCTAAATTTCAATTATGAAAATTAAAGGATATATAAAAGAAGCATATACCGAACTGGTAAAAAAAGTAACCTGGCCTTCATGGTCGGAATTACAAAACAGTGCTATTGTAGTAATGATTGCATCCTTTATTATAGCTGTTGTGGTGTATCTTATGGATATATCATTCAGTTTTATAATGGAACAAATATATAAGATGGTTTGAGGATATGAGCGAACTGACAGACAATACGCCGAAATGGTATGTCCTTAGAGCGATAGGAGGGAAAGAGAAAAAGGTGAAAAATTATATCGAAAGTGAAGTTTCTCGCCTCAATCTTCAAGATTTTATTACTCAGGTAATCATTCCGACAGAAAAAGTTTACCAAGTAAGGAACGGGAAAAAAATAAGCAGAGAAAGGAATTATTTTCCCGGATATGTTTTTATTGAAGCTGTTTTGGTAGGAGAAATTCCTCATATATTAAAGAAAGTACCGAATGTTATCAGTTTTTTGAGTGAAACAAGAGGAGGAGACCCCGTACCTTTAAGACAAAGCGAAGTAAACAGAATGTTAGGAAAGGTTGATGAATTGCTGGAATCTGAAGAGCTAAATGAAATCCCTTATTTTGAGGGAGAGAGTATTAAAGTAACCGACGGACCGTTTAACGGTTTTACAGGTGTTATAGAAGAGGTTAATGAAGAAAAGAAAAAACTGAAAGTAATGGTTAAAATTTTCGGAAGAAAAACACCTCTCGAATTAAGTTATATGCAAGTAGAAAAAGAATAGCTGTTACGTTATAAATGCTTCCACTTTTAAACACTTTCAAAAAGAAAGAAAATGGCTAAAGAAGTTACAAAAGTTGTTAAATTACAAATCAAAGGCGGTGCTGCTAATCCGTCACCTCCGGTAGGTCCCGCACTTGGTGCAGCCGGCGTTAACATTATGGAGTTCTGTAAACAGTTTAACGCTCGTACGCAAGAAAAAGCAGGACAAGTAATTCCGGTTGAAATTTCGGTTTATAAGGATAAAACCTTTGATTTTGTTACGAAAACTTCGCCCGCTGCAGTTCAATTGTTGCAAATTGCTAAAATTAAGTCCGGTTCAAGTGAATCGAACAGAATTAAAGTAGCAAGCGTTACATGGGACCAAATCAGACAAGTTGCTGAGGATAAAATGGCAGATTTAAATGCCTTTAAAATTGAATCGGCAATGAAGATGGTTGCAGGAACGGCAAGAAGTATGGGAATCGTAGTTAAAGGCGAATTTCCCGGTTAAGATGAATTATTTAAGCTTCCAAACAAAATGGCAAGAATAACTAAAAACGCAAAATTAGCTTTATCAAAAATTGATAAAGATAAAAAGTACTCGTTGTCTGAAGCTGCATCTTTGGTAAAAGACATTTCAAATACCAAATTTGATTCATCTGTAGATGTTGACGTAAAATTAGGTGTTGATCCGCGAAAAGCCGATCAAATGGTCAGAGGAACAGTTTCTCTGCCTCACGGAACAGGAAAAGATGTTCGTGTTCTCGTGCTTTGCACACCTGATAAAGAAGAAGAAGCAAAATCTGCAGGTGCTGATCATGTCGGTTTAGATGAATATGTTGAAAAAATCAAAGGCGGTTGGACAGATATTGATGTTGTCGTAGCGACACCTTCGGTTATGGGTAAAGTCGGTCCTTTAGGACGGATTTTAGGACCTCGCGGTCTTATGCCCAATCCGAAAATCGGTACGGTAACAATGGATATAGCAAACACTGTAAAAGAATTGAAGCAAGGTAAAATTGACTTTAAAGTTGACAAATACGGAATTATTCATTCCTCTGTCGGCAAAGTTTCTTTCGATGCTTCAAAGATATCGGATAATGCTCAAGAATTTTTAAAAACTATTTTAAAACTTCGACCGGCATCTGCTAAAGGTGCTTATATCCAAAGTATATATATGTCCGGAACAATGAGTCCGAGTATCAGAATAGATGAGAAATCAGTTATTTCTGAGAATTAAAAATTTCAAATAATCTGATTATGACACGTGAAGAAAAAAATCAGGTAATTGATGTATTAACTGACAAAATTAATAACGCATCTCATATTTATATTACGGATTCTCTCGGTTTAAATGCCGCAGATACCGTAAATCTGAGAAAAGAATGTTATAAAAATGAAATTGAGTTAGTTGTTGCAAAAAATACCTTATTAAAAAAAGCGATTGAAAAGTCTGATAAAGACTTATCAGAATTGTTTGAAGCACTGACAGGACAAACATCCGTTATGTTTTCGGAAATCGGAAACAAACCGGCTAAGCTCATTAAAAGTTTCAGAAAAAAGAACAATCTTGAAAAGCCCTTTTTAAAAGGTGCATTTGTCGAAGAAGGTTTCTATTTAGGAGATGATAAAATTGATGTTTTAGAATCAATTAAATCTAAAGATGAACTTATTGCCGATGTTATAGGAATGTTACAATCACCTGTTCAAAATGTGCTTTCGGCATTGCAATCAGGAGGGAATACTCTTACCGGTGTATTAAAAACTCTTGAAGAAAAAAACAATTAAAAAAAGTAAATTAAACTAGTAAAATTTAATAAAATGGCAAATATTAAAGATTTTGCAGAACAATTAGTAAATTTAACTGTAAAAGAAGTTAAAGAATTAGCAGATATTCTTAAAGATGAATACGGAATTGAGCCAGCAGCAGCACCTGTAGCAGTTGCAGTAGCAGGTGGAACAGAAGGC
>CAZCPV010000273.1:1902-3509 GCA_964500765.1 uncultured Draconibacterium sp. | reverse complement strand
CGGCACCCCTACAAAATCATTAAATTGTCTTTTAGTATCCATGCTTTTTTTCCGTCGGTTAATTTTATTTCGTACCAATTGCCGTTTTTTGTTTCAATTTTCACTTTGTAACCTTCGTAAATTTTGAATAAATCGGTTGCGTTTGTATCGGGTGAACTTTTGGCAATCACTTCGTTACTTATTACAATTGCCTGATTATGAGCATTTAATTTCGACAAATTGTATTGCATAAAAATTAATGATACAATAGAAAAAAGCAAAATAAATACGGCAATCAGAAATCTGATTTTTTTTGTTTTAGAAGTTGCTGCCGTAAAATAAAAATACAGAATTCCGAGAAATAAAATAAACAGAAACAGACTTAAATATCCCCAAAATTCCGCCGATTTAAAAGATGTTACTTGTAAAAAAATTCTTACCGGAAAAATTTTCGGTACTTCGGGGGGTAAATTTTTAACCCTTAATTTTGCTAAATCGAGATTATATTTAATATCTTTATCATTAGGACTCAATATTTTGGCTTTTTCATACCAATAAATTGCTTTTCCTATTTCGTTCAAACGATAATAAGTATTTGCCGTATTGAAATACAACTCGGGCGATGCGTAATTTTCCGAAATTATTTTTTCGTATTGTTTTACGGCATCTTCAAATTTGTTTTGAGCATATAAATCGTTTGCTTTTTTTAATTGTTCTTCAATATTTTTGTTTTGTGAAAAACCGGAAAAACTTATAAGTATAATTGATAATATTGTGCATATTTTTTTCATTTTTCGTAATTTTATTGTTTTCGGAAAATCGGCTTAAACCGACTTTAATTTATCAATGATTAGCTACAATTTTTCCTCCAATTCATTTATTATTGCTTCGGTTTCTTTATAAATAATTTCGGGTTTTGCTTCTTCGCCCGCCGGACTGTATTGTGCATATCCGCAAATATCAATAATGCCCGTAATTTTATTTACTAATTCTTTATCAATGTTTTTATCACTCAATAATTTTTGAATACTTTCTGTAGTGAGTTCGTCTGAATTTACGGATAATTTGTCGCTTAAATACCCCCAAATTGCCGTCATTATTTCTTTATAAAATGCTTTGTCGTCTTTTTCGTTCATATATTTTAAAGCCGATTTTAATCTTTTTTGTGAAATTTTTCCGGCTTTTTTCTTTCTTAAGGCAATACTGTCGGCATTGGCTTTTAAATATTTATTTCTGAAATATAAAATTGCGACAAATAAAATTAACAATAATAAATATGTTAAATAAAAAAATACAGAACCGACAAAAGCAGAATTTGTTTTCTTTAAGCCGGTAACGGAATCTTTTATATAACGAATATCTTTATTCGACAGCGTTTTTCTTTCCGAACTTTCCGGATTATATGCTTTTCCGCCGGCAACATTGAGCGTAAGCGGTTTGGTTTTTACGGTTTCGTATGTTTGTTTATCTGAATTAAAATATACGAAATCAACAGACGGAATTGTGAAAGTACCTGTGCTGTCGGCAGTAATTATAAAATTAAAAATCCGGTCGCCGACTTCACCGTATTCGGTATATTTGTCTTTCAACTCGGTTTCGGGTTTAAAATGTTTTAAGCCGTCGGGAAG
>CAZCPV010000273.1:0-1802 GCA_964500765.1 uncultured Draconibacterium sp. | reverse complement strand
TAAGGCGAAACGGTAAATTTTCCCGGTTTAACGGCAAACAACAAAGTTTTCTTTAATAAGGCAACACTGTATTTTTTACCGTTAATAAGTTCGTTATGAAAATTTAACTGACGCGGCTCTTCAAGAGGTTTTGTCCAAAAACCCGAGAAATCGGGAAATTTTAATTCGCTTATATTCTGAAAATCGGTTTTTGTATAAATTTTTGTCGTAACGGTTATATATTCGCCGTTATAAACAGATGTTTTGCTGAAATCGGTTCTGATAAAAATATCTTCTTTCGTATTTATTTTTTGCTTTTTGCTTTTTGAAATACTTTTATTATTTTTCCGTGTCGGTTGTTCTCCTACAACTTTAATTGTTAAAGTATCTGTTTTATAAGTATTCCCGTCAACGATAACTTCGGCGGGTTTTATTTTGTATGTTCCGGGGTCGGGACAGGAAATATTATAAGAATACGAGCTTGTAACGGTTTGACTCGATTTCCCGTTAATCCATTGAGTTGAAGAAAATGATGAAGTCATAGGACCCGAAATAACATCAATAGCACCAAAATCAGGCGGATTAAAATTATCCGGGTCGGCATTTACTTCAAACTTCACTTGAAAAATTTCTCCGGCTTCGACAACATTCTCCGTACTTGCTTTAAAAGTAACAGCTTTCTTTTTCTTCGGAATATTCTGATTTACCGATAATTGAGAACTGTCGTTTCCTTTTACGGTATTATCATCATTTCCGCATTGCGTAAAAAATAATGCAAGAATAATTACCGGTAATATTATTTTTTTCATATCGGTTTATTATAATTTTGAAGTTCCTTCTATGTCTTTTATTTTATGTTCGTTCGGGTCGTGATATTCGGCATCAATTACGATAATATCTTTTGCAACCGAATAGTAAAAATTTCTTTTCATTTTTATTTCGGCTGTCGGAACAGATTGTTTACCTGCTTTTTTTGCTTTAAAAAAATACGTGTAGGTAACCGAAGTCGTTTTTTCCATTTTCCCGTTTGTCATATTTATACTTTGCTGAAACGAAGTACTCGGGCCGGAAACAATTTCAAAATTATCGTCGGCAACTAAATTAAAATCATCAAAACTTTTATTCATTTTGTATTCAACTTTAAAGGGTTCACCTATCATAACCGCATCTTTTGAAATATCGGTTATAATTTCAACTTGTGCGTTCAATAACGAAACCGCACTTACGAAAATGAAAATTGCAACAATCTTTTTCATAACTCTAAAATTTAAATTCGTTTATTTTTTTAGAAAACTTACAACATTATTACTTTCAATTTCTTTACCAATCCTTATCAACTTTTACTTTTTTTGCCTTGGCTTTTTTCAAATTTGCTTTTTTTACAGTTTTTTTCTCTTGTTCTTTTATGTATTGAAGCAATTGTTGTGCTTCTCTGTCTGACATTTTAATTATTTTTGGCATTGCATCGGGGTCTTTGCTGTCGGGAATTCCGTCGTTGTCGCTGTCGGTATCTCTGTAATCAGGAATACCGTCTTTATCAGTATCTTTCGGATGTTGCGGGTCTTTACCGGCTTCATAAGTATCGGGGATTCCGTCATTATCGCTGTCGGTATCTTTATAATCCGGAACTCCGTCTTTGTCGGTATCCGGGTTTTGTTGTTTGCCTTGTTGATTTTTGTTTTGTTCGACCTTATCGGGAATTCCGTCGTTATCGGTATCTTGATTTTTCCCTTGATTTCGGTCTTTGCTTTGGTTCTTACCTTTATTTTGATTTTCTTTTTGCTTATTTTTTTGTTGTTGCTGTTTATTGTTTTGTTTTTGTT
>CAZCPV010000272.1:0-3541 GCA_964500765.1 uncultured Draconibacterium sp. | reverse complement strand
GATATACTGCCTTAATTTATGCCAATCTGGGATTGTGTAGGATAATCCGTTTTGGATCATGCCGAAGGGGTATCATGTGAATTGGATGGATGAAAGAAACATTTTAATGCACAGACATTGTTAAATCTCTGTATTTACAAGATATTATACAATCGTATTCTTTATTTTTTTTCCTTTTGCCAAAAAAATATTCCCAAAGACAAGCTAAATCTAAATCTTCAACAGAATAAGAATACATAAAAATATCTTTGTTTTTGATTGTAAAATTAAAAATATTGCCCATTCTAATCATATCATTTATAAAAGTCTCAAAATCATTATTCCTAAATCCTTTAAGTTTATAATATATATTTGTCATACAATAATAAGCAAGAACGTAGTCGCACGCATCGTATCTATTATTTTTCTTAAACTCCTGTTTATGATTTTCGATAAATGCACTATCATAACCGGAAGCTCTGTTTTCGATTAAAATAAAATAAACATTAGGAAAACCTTTTGATTTCAAAAAAAATGCCTGTTGCTTTTTTAAAAAGACAATAATATTTTGTTCATTAAAATATGCACCTTCGGAACTTATGGTTTGTAATTTTGCAGTAAATAATAATTTGGTTGTATCAATATTATAATTAGAATCAATTTGTGTAAAAGCAAATTGGTAATAAAAGATAAAAAGTATTAATGTGATTTTTTTCATTGCCGAGTTATTTTTTTTGTAATTAGCATAAAATCTATTCTTTACTTCTTTAACCATTTCTCCGCTTGGGTCTACCTGCTCGGTAAAGTTCACAACTTCGTCATTTTTTCTGTGTTTGTGTTTTGCATTTTTGCAGCAAATAGTTTGCTTATGCAATGATACTGATTTTTGTTTTAAAATGAAAGTTGAAAACCGGTTGCTGTTGTTCGATGCAGATATACTGCCTTAATTTATGCCAAGCGGGGATTGTGTTGGATAATATTTATCTAATGATTTATATTAAAAGAACCTGTTTTAACATTTGAAATAAAATAAAAAAACAAAACCAAAAAAAATATTGATAAAAAGAAAATTATTTTAAGATGTTTTTTTGCACCTTTTTTATTGTCTGTTTTTTTCTTTATTTCTTTCCAATAAAACAAAAAATCTAACGGGTAAAAGAGTTTAGGTTTAAATTTAACTATATTGAAAAATATAAGAGTATAAATAAAAGTGAATATACTTATTATTACTAATAAAAAAAAAGTAATTACTATTTCAATCGAATAAATTTCAATTATTTCTTTCATTTTATTTCTATGTCAATACCTATAATAAATGATGCTCCAAATTCTAAACTCTTTTCTGTTTTTTTTTCTACTGTTGTTCCACCATTACTTTTAGAATTCTGCTCGGTAATTCACAACTTCATCATTTTTTCTGTTTGTTTTTTGCATTTTTGCAGCAAATTGTTTGCTTATGCAATGATACTAATTTTTGTTTTAAAATGAAAGTTGAAAACCGGTTGCTGTTGTTCGATGCAGATATACTGCCTTAATTTATGCCAAACAGGAGTCAAAACGGGTTAAAACAAAAAAACGGTTTCAAAATTAATTGAAACCGTTCTTTATCAGTTTTATATTTTACATATAATCCGTAACAATTTTTAACCCTTTGTCTTCAAGTTCTTTCATAACGCTTTTAATTAAAGCAACTTTCTTTTTATGCGGCAAAAAAGCAGATTTAAAACCGTTAATAATCAAATATTTAAGCTCTCTGGCATTAAAGCCGAATTCTTTCACGGCAAGCCAATATTCATCGGTTAATGTTGTTCCGGAAATCAATCGGTTATCGGTGTTTAAGGTTACGCGAATTCCGTAATTAAAATAAAATTTTACCGGATGACTTTCTAAATCTTTTACCGCTTTGGTTTGTACATTTGACGTGATACACATTTCCAGCGGAATTCGATGGTCGTTTATGTAATTCAGCAAATCGCCGTCTTCCCGTAAACGTGTTCCGTGTCCTATTCGGTTTGCACTGATATAATGAATTGCCTGATGAATCGATTCCGGGCCGTATGCTTCGCCGGCATGAACCGTTGTATTAATATTATTATTTACAATTAAATAAAATGCTTCTTTATGGTCTTTTGCCGGGAAATTTTCTTCGGCACCGGCAAGGTCAAACCCTACAACTCCGGCATTTTTATATGCCACCGACAATTCTGCCAAAGTAAGCGATTTTTCCGGAGAAAAATGTCTTAACCCGCAAACAATAATTCCGATAATAATATCAAGTTTTTTTTCTGCTAATTCTTTTCCTTTTATAACTGCATCAATAACATCCGTCAAGTTTAAACCGTTTTTGGTATGCAGTAAGGGGGAAAACCGTATTTCAAGGTAACGTACATTTTCATTTGCGGCATCTTCGGCTAATTCATAAGTTGCCCTGGTTAAAGATTCTGCTGTTTGTAAAACCGATGTTGTTATATCAAATGCACGAAGATAATCCGTCAAACTTTCGCACCAAGGTCCGGCAACAAGTAAATGTCGAAGTTTTTCGGGGTCGGTTTCCGGAAGTTTTACACCTTGTTTTTTTGCTAAATCAATAATTGTTTCTACCCTCATTGAACCGTCAAGATGACAATGCAGTTCGGCTTTCGGCAAACTGTGTATAAATTCTTTCGTTAATTTTTTCATATTCTGTAATTTTATTGTAAATATTTTATAAAAATTTCTCATAAGTTGTGTCTTGTTCAACCTATGAGAAATCCGAGATTTGTTTTATTAATCTGCAAAGATAAAAAATTTATTTCATTTTCAACGTTTTATCTTGTAAAAACATAATTATCTTCGGAAGACAGTTCGTGGTTAAAGGAATAGCGTTCAGAATCAAAACCCTGTAAATCAGCAACTTTAGTAATTTTATTTTTAATAATATAACGACACATTAATCCCCTTGCCCGTTTGGCATGAACAGCGACAACCTTAAACGTATCGCCCTTTTGTTCTTTAAAAATCGGCGTTATTATTCGTCCGTTTATTTTATCTTTTTTTACGGCTTTAAAATATTCGTTTGATGCCAAATTTATCAAATCTGTTTCTTTTTGGTTTTTCAACTCTTCGTTAATACGTTCCGTAATTTTATCATTCCAAAATTCATACAAATTTTTACCGAAATTTGTTTTTAATTTTGTACCCATTTCAAGCCGATACGGCATAATTTTATCAAGCGGTTTTATAATTCCGTATAAACCGGAAAGAATTCGCAATTTATCCTGAGCAAACGAAATATCTTCTTCCGTAAAATCTTGTGCCTGCATTCCTCGATATACGTCGCCGTTAAACATAAAAAGAGCGGCTCCGGCTTCCTCGTTTTCAAACGGGAAGTTCCACTTTAAATACCGTTCAAAATTAAGTTCCGATAATTTCGGACTGATATTCATAAGTTTCGATAATTCTTCGGTTTTAAAATTTTTGAGTTCGGAAATCAAAAAGCTGCTTTCTTCCGGAAATTCAATATCCGTTAAATCTTTTCGGGTTATTTTTGCCGGTTGCAATTTTTTTGCGGGAGATATTACGA
>CAZCPV010000271.1:0-3543 GCA_964500765.1 uncultured Draconibacterium sp. | reverse complement strand
TTTTAAATGCGGAAAAAGTTATAACAGAAAAAATCAATAATCCGAATAAAATTGCTTTTTTAGTATTTTTCATAATTGAGGAATTATTTATGAGCCGGATATTTAATTAAGAATTGAGTGTTTTTATTTACTTATTTAATAATCGACTGTATTAGTTTGTGAAAAATTTTTTATTTTTCTGTAAAAATCCGTGATATCTGTGTGAAATTAATATAAAAACCGACATTTACAAGATTTACCGATATTAATTACATGCCGAATTCACGTTATTTAAACGCCTGAATTCCCGTAATATCATATCCGGTAATTAGTAAATGAATATCGTGCGTACCTTCGTAAGTTATTACCGATTCCAAATTCATCATGTGCCGCATAATCGGAAAATCACCCGATATGCCCATGGCACCGAGAATTTGGCGACTTTCTCTTGCAACTTTTAATGCCGTATTTACATTGTTTCGCTTTACCATGGAAATTTGTGCAGGTGTTGCTTTGTTTTCATTTTTCAGTTGCCCGACACGTAATGCCATCAATTGTGCTGCTGTTAATTCCGTCAGCATTTCGGCAAGTTTTTTTTGCGTAAACTGAAATGAGGCAATCGGCTTGTTAAATTGTTTTCGCTCCTGCGAATAATTTAATGCCGTGTTAAAACAATCGAAACCGGCACCCAAAACGCCCCATGCAATTCCGTATCGAGCAGAATTTAAGCACATCATCGGACCTTTTAATCCGTAGATGTTCGGCAGTAAGTTTTCTTTCGGAACACGCACATTGTCAAAAACCAATTCACCGGTTGCCGAAGCTCTTAAAGACCATTTTCTGTAAGTTTCGGGTCTTGAAAAACCCTCAAAATCTTTTTCAACAATCAGTGCTCTAACCTTATTTTGTTCATCTTTTGCCCATACCACCGCAATGTCGCAAATGGGTGCATTGGTTATCCACATTTTGGCACCGTTCAGTAAAAAATGGTCGCCTTCGTCCGTAAATTTTGTTTCCATACTTCCCGGGTCCGAACCGTGATTCGGCTCCGTTAATCCGAATGCACCGATAAATTCGCCGCTTGCCAATTTCGGCAAATATTTTTTCCGTTGTGCTTCGTTTCCGAATTCAAAAATCGGATACATTACCAAAGAAGTTTGCACCGATGCAGTCGAACGAATTGAGCTGTCTCCTCTTTCGAGTTCCTGCATTATAAGTCCGTAAGTTATTTGGTCAAAACCGGAACCGCCGTATTTTTCGGGAATAAAAGAGCCCAAAGCACCGAGTTCGCCCATTTGTTTTATCAAATAAACCGGCGATTGGTGCTTGTGATTTGCTTCGTCAATAATCGGCAAAACATTTTTGTCAACCCATGCTCTTACCGAGTCTCTTATCAATTTTTGTTCATCGGTATAAAATTCGTCAATGTGAAAATAATCCGCAATCATATCTTAAAATAGTTTGTAATTGTACAAAGAAAAAAAAAATGCTTAATTTTGCATGCTGAAATTTGAATTATTTGACCTACGCAAATGGATTTTTTTACACAAAATCAACTGTTCTTTTTATATATAGTCAACTTATCCTTTATTGCATACGTCAGATATACAAATTCCGGTTTTATCAAAAGAAACCTTCTTGCGGTTTTAAATTACAATACGGCACTGCAAATTCAAAAATCGGAAATTAACAAAAAGTCTGTTACAAATTTCTTTTTATCGCTCAATTTTTATATTTCCGTTACTGTTTTTTCGATTTATGTATTAAGTAAACTTAATCTTATCCCGGAAGAAATCAATCACTTTTTAATTTTTATTTTCATTCTTATCGCTCTTTTTTTTATTGTATATATAAATTCCGGAATTAGTTTTATTTCTGCATACATTTTCAAACTTAAACCGATTGCCGTAGATTTTCACAGAAACAATAAAAATATTTACCACGCCTTCGGGATTATTTTAATTTTTATAAATATTTTAATTTCATTTTCCGAAATAAGTAATTTTGCTTTTTATTCGGGTATAATTCTTTTCGGTATTGTTTATTTGTTCAGAATTTTGCGTTTTATAAAAATAAATTTATCGAAACACATGAATAGTTTCTACTTGTTTTTATACCTTTGTGCCGTCGAAATTTTCCCGATTCTTTATATCGTTAAAATTTTTACCCTTTTTTACCCTGCAACTAACTAAATATTAATTGTTTAACTAAAACATTACATCTTGAAAATACAAAAAATTTTAGTTTCACAACCGGCTCCCCAAAATGAAAAATCTCCGTATTTTGATTTAGAAAAAAAATACGGCGTAAAAATTGATTTTATTCCGTTTATTAAAATCAAGGGATATGATGCCAGAGAATTCAGAACACAAAAAATTAACATTTTAGAACATTCAGCAGTTATCATGACCAGCAAAACAGCTGTTGATAATTATTTCAGACTGGCGGAAGAAACACGATTGACAATTCCTATTTCCATGAAATTTTTCTGTGTAACGGAATCAATTGCGTATTATCTTCAAAAATACATAACATACAGAAAGCGTAAAATCTTTTATGCACAGAAATCTTTTGACGAATTGCTGGAATTAATGGCAAGACACAGAAAAGAAAAATTTTTGCTGCCGGTTGCAAAACTGCATAAGCCGACAATAACAAAAAAATTAAAAGCTGCCGGTTTCAGTTTCAACAAAGCAGTAATGTATGAAACAGTCAGTGCGGATTTATCGCATTTATCGGATATACATTACGATATTATTGTTTTTTTCAGTCCGATAGGTATAAAATCTTTATTTGATAATTTCCCGGATTTTGAACAAAACGGAAGAATTATTGCTTCGCTCGGAAAATCTACGGCTAATGCCGTTAAAAAAGCCGGTTTGCGACTCGACATTAACGCTCCGACAAAAGAATACCCTTCCATGACAATGGCTATCGAAAAATTTATTCTTGAAAACAATAAATGACGGCTAAAAAATATACGTTTTCAAAAAATGAACGATTAAAAAGCAGAAAAGAAATATCCCGCATCTTTAAAGACGGGATATTTCTTTATTCGGAACATTTATCTTTGGGATATTCCGTTGCCGAAAGCAATAAATTTGCCGTCAGTATTCCGAAAAAACTTTTTAAATCGGCAGTAATAAGAAACAAACTTAAAAGACGTATTCGCGAAGCTTACCGTTTAAACAAGCAAATTTTATACGATTTTTCCGAAAATTCCGATTCTTTTTTTAACATTCTCGTTATTTACAGGCATAAAAACCCGCTTTCTTTCACCATTTTAAATAAAGAACTTACAATGTTGTTGAAAAAACTTACCGCTGTATCTTAATTTCCCAAAATATTCTTATTTCTGTTTAGCAAAAGATAAATTATCGGCAAAATTCCGGCTGTATTTAAAAGCCCGATTACAATAAACCATGCCAATTGATTTCTTCTGCCGGCTTTCCACATGGCAACCATTTTAAAAATAAGCTCGAAAATTGTAATTACAATAATCCAAGGCATTAAATCTTTAAACCATTCTGCTGTTTGTGTTTCCATGATGATATTATTTTTTTA
>CAZCPV010000270.1:0-3559 GCA_964500765.1 uncultured Draconibacterium sp. | reverse complement strand
CTGCAAGTTTTTTGTAAAATATTTTGATTTATGAGGGGATTATGTTTTATGTGCTTTCATATATTCAGTATTTTAAGTTCGTTTCTTTATTTAGTATTAGATACAGTAAATCCTACAAAGCGGCATATGGAACTTCCGGAAATGACGGTTACTTTGGAATAAGAAGATGCAAATAAAAAAACACCTCTGTATTCAAGAGGTGTTTTTTATTGCAGAAATATAACAGAATTATTTTTTTACCGTAAATTTTTTTGTAATTATTTTGTTTCCCGAAATCAGTTTTGCAAAATAAATACCGTTATCAAATTTTACCGTATTAATATTCTTTTCATTAGTTAAATTATTATCGGAGAAAATAAGTTTACCTGATATATCATAAATATTAAGGGCAAAATTATCACTGTTTTTTATATTTAGATATGAACTGACGGGATTAGGATAAACCGAAGCAGTGTTATCATAAATATCATTAACCGAAGCAAATAAATCTCCCATATCAAATTTTACTGTGTTTACGACTTCTTTAGAATCTTCATCTTGAACAAAGGCAATTATTTCACAATTGTTTATAACATGTGAACTTTCGTCAACGGTAAAATCAAGACTTATTGTTTGTGTTGAATTTCCGGTGAAATCCAAAGTTGTACCGTCTGCATTCGGAAGCATATCAATACAAACAAAATTAAGTTCCGAAAGTCCTTGCCACGATTTGGGGATGCCGGATTCCGTTACGGCAACTCTTAATTTTACGGTTCCCGTAAAATATTGGTATTCTTCCGTAACATCAATATCGGCATGATAATTATTTCCGTCAACATGGCTGATTGTCATATTAAGAGAATATAAGGATTTGTGATTTATTCTTTCGTTGTAAAAATTTAAGAAAGTGGGATATAAAGATTCTGTGTGGCTTCCGCCTTCAAACCTGTTTGTTCCGTCTGCAAGAGTAGTAGGAAAAGCATTAATAGTGTAATAGGATATTCTTGCCGTTGAAAAAGTATTTTGATAATCATCCCCCGAATGATATTCAATTATTGCGGCATTATGACCGTTTGAAATCATATCATCAGCACCCATTGCAGCCCCCGGACAATATTGACACCATGTTCCGGTACCTATTTCATAAAGAACTAAATCCCTGTCAATTCCTCCGGATATGGTTTCCGATGTTTCGTTTGACGAGGGCGAATAACCTTCGTCGTTGTAAAAAGCTTTTACCGAATATGTATAATCACCCGGATAAATATTCATATCATCATAAGAAAGTCCGCTTATACCGGAAGCAATAATTTTGTCATTTCGTGATATAACATAGCTGTCGGGGGTATTGCCGGACGGAGCATCCCAAGATAAACTTACATCATCGTCGGTTAGTGAAGATGCGAGGTTTTGAGGTGCATTAAGTGTACTTAATTGGGTAAAAGTCACATCGTCAAAATAATATCCCGGAGTTCCGCCGGTAGGTGCCCAAGCAAAAAAATCAACGGCATCTAATTTGTTTAAAGAATTTCCGCCGGAAGAACCTGTACTCCATTTCCAGCTTACCAATTCATTTCCGTCAAGTATTGCCGTGGCAAAATCATTATCTAAATCTATAAAAAATCTTATGTGCATCCATGAGCCCTGTGTATAGCTAAAAGTTGCCGCATCTGCACCTCCTGCAGAGATGCTTCCTGTTTGGTCGGGATTAAAAAACATATCTACACCCCATTTGCTGTTGCCTCCGTTAAAATCTTGTAATATGTTAAAATACCCCGATTTTCCGGATTCTACATTTATATAAAAATCTAATCGGTATCTGCCGGTCGTTAAATCGTTAAGATTTAAAATGCCGTCGTTACTGCCGGAAACATAGGCGGATTTTATACCGTTATGAGCCATAGTTTCAGAAATTACCGGGTCTTCGGATCCTCCGGGTTGGTTTGACCATGTTGACCACGGCGAACCGGCTTCTTCCGCAACACCGTTTCCGGTTGTATAAGATTCAAAATCTTCGTTTACGATTTGTGCAAATGTTGTTGAAAAAAGTGCACTAAAAATAATAGCAAAAATAAATGTTTTCATGACTTATAAATTTTTATGTTAGAAAATAAGATGTATTTTAATAAGAAACCAAAAAATTAAATAGGTTGCATTTTTCTTATGTAATTTACAAAATAATAATTTAACTCGGATTCTTTATCGTAAATTTCGTTTGATTTAAAATCTTCTTCCCATTCGGAAAAATCAATTTTCGGAAAAAAAGTATCTCCCTCGAAAGATTTATGTACTCTTGTAAGATACAGTTTATCGGCAAGGGGCAAAAACAATTTGTAAATTTCGGCACCGCCGCAAATAAAAATTTCCTTTTCGTTTTTACATTCTTCAAGAGCTGCATTTACGGAGTTTACGATAACTGCTCCGTCAAATTTTACGTTTTTTTGTGAACTTATAACAATGTTTTTTCTTTTCGGCAAGGGCTTAAAAGGCAGCGATTCATAAGTTTTTCTGCCCATAACAACGGGATGCCCGGTTGTAAGTTTTTTAAACCGTTTTAAATCTTCCGAAATATGCCAAATTAATTTGTTGTTATTTCCTATAACATTGTTTTCGGCAATGGCTGCTATAATTGATACGGTCATAAGTTAAACAGATATAGCACCTTTTATATGCGGATGCGGGTTATAATTTTTAAGTGTAAAATCTTCGTATTTGAAATCGAAAACTGTTTTAACTTCCGGATTTAAAATCATTTGAGGGAGTTCTTTCGGTTTTCTTGTCAGTTGTAATTTAACTTGTTCGATATGATTAAGATAAATATGTGCATCGCCCAATGTATGTACAAAATCGCCGAGTTCGTAGCCGGTTTCTTGTGCAATCATCATAAGCAGAAGAGCATAGGAGGCGATGATACACGGAACACCGAGAAAAATATCCGCACTGCGTTGATAAAGTTGACAAGATAATTTGTTGTCGGCGACATAAAATTGGAATAAAATATGGCAAGGCGGTAAATTCATTTTATCTAAATCGCCTACGTTCCAAGCACTTACAATGTGTCTTCTGGAATTCGGGTTTTCTTTCAATTGTTTAATTACGTTTGCCAATTGGTCGATGTGTTTTCCGTTTTCGGCAGTCCACGAACGCCATTGGTACCCGTAAATTCTGCCGAGTTCGCCGTCGGGGTCTGCCCATTCGTTCCAAATTCGCACGCCGTTTTCCTGCAAATAGTTAACATTTGTAGAACCTTTTATAAACCAAATCAATTCATGGATTATTGATTTCAGATGAATTTTTTTTGTTGTTATTAAAGGAAATCCTTCTTGTAAATTAAATCGCATTTGATGTCCGAAAACGCTGATTGTTCCGGTGCCTGTTCGGTCTTCTTTTTTTGTGCCTTCCGTTAAAACGCGGTCTAATAAATTCAAATATTGTTGCATAGTATTGTCAGTATTTTACGATTTTTAATGTGTCCAAATTTAAACGAATTTTTAACCAATTTTTCAAAACCTTTGTTTTTTTTCTGATATAACTGTTGTAAGTTCCTTTTTTCCATTTAACTAACAGTGTGGGAACGGTG
>CAZCPV010000269.1:0-3564 GCA_964500765.1 uncultured Draconibacterium sp. | reverse complement strand
CTCACCCTGTGAAAAGGAATTTACGACAAGTTCAATAATATTATATAATTTGCGAGCATCACCGCCGGAATATAAAAATAAAGCATCTGTCTCCTTTACTTTTATTTTTTTCTTTTTCAGTTCAGTATCATTTTGAAGGGCATTTTGCAAAAGTTTTTCTAAATCATTTTTTTCCAGCGGATTTAAAATATAAACCTGACAACGCGAAAGCAAAGGCGAAATAACTTCAAAAGACGGATTTTCGGTGGTTGCTCCTATCAGCGTAATTGTTCCTTCTTCTACGGCTGCCAAAAGCGAATCTTGCTGCGATTTGCTGAAACGATGAATTTCATCTATAAACAAAATCGGATTCGGGTGTGAAAAAAACGACTGACTTTTTGCTTTTTTAATAACATCGCGAACATCTTTTACTCCCGAACTTACGGCACTTAAAGTATAAAACGGTCGTTCAAGCGTATTTGCAATTATTTTTGCCAAAGTCGTTTTTCCGACACCGGGCGGTCCCCACAAAATAAATGAAGGCAAATTGCCGGACTTTATAACTTTACGCAAAACGGCTCCTTCTCCGACAAGATGTTCTTGTCCGACATACCCGTTTAACGACACGGGTCTGAGGCGTTCAGCTAAGGGTTGATTAACGATAATTTTTCTTTTTTATTGAAAAGCAAATGTAGTTATTTTAATTAAAAAAGAGAAGACACACCGGCATCTTCCCTTGTAAAAAATATTTATCGAAATAAAATTAATGTGTTTTCATTTCGTCCGTAACTTCCAATTGATTTCCGTCTTTATCAAAAACAACCACAAAAGCATCCGGCACGGTGCTTCTGAGTAATTGATCTCTGAATGCCGCAGCTTGCGAATAAACCGGAAACGATTTTACCCAATATTTGTAATAGCCGCCGGAATATTCTTTTTCAATCTCCGACGTATTTGAATACTTGCCGGCTAATTCATATTTCGGCAAAGCGGTTCTCGAAGCGGCAATTTGAACTTTAAAAACATAATCGGAAACAACTGTTTTCTTTTTTTCCAATTCGGCTCGTAACTGACGAATTTTTTGACGTGCCCTGCTTACATATTTTCCCGACGGAAAATTATCGATATAATCCTGATAAGATGAAATCGTATTAACATTTTGTGCACTTGTCCATGCTCTTTCGTCGGCTTCGGCTTCCGCTTTTTTCTTATTTTGATTTAAAACAATATCCAATGCTTCGGTTTGTTTTGAATAAGCATTTTCTTTTGAGCTTCTTGCACTGCTTATTGCACTGTTCAAACTCGAAAAGGATAATTTTTTCAGATATTTTTTATCGCCGATTTTTTTATTGTATTTCGACATTTTTTTGTCTGCTCCTTCAATTAACGAAACAGCATCGTCATTTAAAGCATGGGCTTCGTTTTTGTCGGAATCGTCATAATAATTTGCCGAAATAATCAGTTGAGAATATACCGAAGAGGCATCTTGATATGCTTTTAAATAATCTTTTTCGGCTTGTATTCTGAATTTTTTAGCTTCCCAAGTTTTTTTATTGTATTTCTTTTTTTTCTTTTTCTTTTTTGCATATTTTTTCTCAATTGCTTCGGCTTTACTGATTTTTGATTCGGCTTTTGTAATGTACTTTTCGGCTTTTTCCAAAACTTTGGTTTGTTCCGAATTAAACAAACTTTCTGCGGCTGAATATGTAACGCTCTGTGCTTTCGTGAAGTTTGAAAACAGAACAAATATCAATCCGACAATAAAAAATTTAACGACTTTCATAATTTTCGGTTTTATTAAACAATACAGGATAAATAATAAACAAATTTTTTGCCGGAATGAAACTGAAGTTTATTCCGAAGCTTTTAAAATCTTAATTTATAACACAAATTTAGGAATTAAATTGCTAATTATAAAGTTTTTGTCAAAAAAACTTTGCTCAAGTTTATTTTTATTTGACACGACCGGGGTTTTTATTGATAAATTCTTTCCATGATTTGCTTGCACCTTCATTAGAATATTTGTTTTGATAATGATGACAAACTGCCGCGGCAAGTCCGTCGGTAGCATCCAATTTTTCCGGCATATCTTTAAACTTTAAGGTGTTTTGCAGAAAGGCGGCAACCTGTTCTTTTGATGCGTTTCCGTTTCCGGTAACGGCAAGTTTTATTTTTCTCGGCGAATATTCGTAAACCTCTAAATTTTTTGATAATGCCGCTGCAATTGCAACACCTTGTGCCCTGCCGAGTTTCAGCATCGACTGAACATTTTTTCCGAAAAACGGAGCTTCAATTGCAAATTCGGAAATCGGATAACTTTCGATAAGTTGAACCGTTCTTTCATATATTCGTTTTAATCGATCGTAAGGGTTTTTAATTTTGGACAATTCTATATAGCCCAAAGTTACGACTTGCGGTGTTTTTCCGACAATTTTTATAACTCCGTAACCGGTAAAAGCCGTTCCGGGGTCTATGCCGAGTATGTATTTTTCTTCTTTCAAACTTGTTTTTTAATTTTCTTAAAATTTATTTCGGAGTGTTTTGAAAACATGCCGAGATTTTTACGGTCGGTTATTAAACTTGTCGAAGTAAACGTTTTTTTACTTTTTGAACAAATATTCCAGAAATAATTAAAGCCAAACCGATATACGTTGTATAATAAATTTCTTCTTTCAGAATAAAATGAATAAAAATCAAAGCCAAAAAAGGCGATAAAAAAATCAAATTGCTTATTTTATCATTTCTTTCGGTAAGTTGCAATGCTTTCAGCCAAAAAAAGAAGGTTATTCCCATTTCAAACAAGCCGACATAAATAACGGCAAAAATACCCTTCGTTTCCGGCAGTTTTAATTCCGAAAAAACAAGTACGGCAATTAAAATATAGAAAAATCCGAATAAAAAATTCCAAAATAATTTTATTTGCTCTTCGCGTTTGTCTTTTTGGTTATAAATCCACGACAGTGCCCAAATAACGGAACTTCCCGCCGCCAGAGCCACCCCGAAAGGTTTGTCGATTTTAAAACCGAACAAATCGCCCCGAGTCGAAATTACGTAAACACCGAAAAATCCGATAAACAAAGAAACGATATTGATAAATTTTAATTTTTCGCCGAGCAAAGGAGCCGAAAGCAATACCAAAACAACCGGCCAAAGATAATTCAACGGTTGGGCAATTTGTGCCGGCAAAAGCGAATATGCTTTAAACAAAACGACATAATACAAAAACGGATTGAGAAAGCCGATAAATGCCGATGCAAAAAGATGTTTTTTGTTGACTTTGAAAAGTCGGGAAATTGTTCCGTTTATTAAGGAAATCAGCAAGTAAATAAATAATGCGGTAAACGAGGAAAACAACAGCAATTGTAAGAAATCGACATAACGCAAAGCAATTTTAAAGGAAACGGCAACCGTTGACCACAATAAAACAGCGGATACTGCAAACAGATATGCTTTTTTTTGTTTATTCATGAAGCATACATTTTTTTACCGCAAGTTTCCAACCGTTATAAAGTTTCGTTCGATCCGTTTCATTCATTTTCGGACTGAATTTTTTGTCGATTTTTCGTTTTGACATCAAATTTTCTT
>CAZCPV010000268.1:0-3594 GCA_964500765.1 uncultured Draconibacterium sp. | reverse complement strand
TGTTTAGCCGTTTTTGCTTCCCTTTTTGCCGCCCCCAAAAAACAAAATCAGCCCGTATTATTCACCGTTTTAGGAATTTTCAAAATCAGTTCATTTTACGGACTGATTTTTTGTTTTTTCTCACTGTTGTCCGATAAAAAATTACCCCGAAATATACTGATTTTGAGATATTTTTCTTAAAAAATTATTACTATTTTGCTTATTTTTTTGCGTTTCGATTATAACACTTCTCTCCGAAAAGCAAAAAGAGCTCCGATTTTAACCGAAGCCCTTGATTTTACCCTTTATAAAAAGGCAATTTCACAATTTCCGCTTTCACCAATTTTTTTCTTACTTTTATATAAATTTCATTTCCGAAAGCCCAATGTCCTTTGTTTATATAGCCCATTCCGATACCTTTTTTCAACATCGGCGACATGGTGCCGGATGTAACTTCCCCGATTACATTGCCTTCGGCATCGGTAATTTCGTATCCGTGGCGCGGAATGCCTCTGTCGATAAGTTCAAAGCCCCTTAATCTTCTGCTTACGCCTTCTTCTTTTTGCTTTAAAAGGAAATCTTTATTTATGAAATTATTTTTATCGTTGAATTTTGTAATCCAACCCAAACCGGCTTCAATCGGTGATGTTGTGTCGTTAATATCGTTTCCGTAAAGGCAATAACCCATTTCCAAACGCAGTGTATCGCGTGCGGCAAGTCCGGCGGGTTTTATGTCAAATTCTTTTCCGGCTTCAAAAACGGCATCCCAAATTTTCAGGGCGTCATTGTTATACATATACAGTTCGAAACCGCCGGCACCCGTGTAGCCGGTTGCCGAAATAATAACATTTTTTACGCCGGCAAATTCGCCGACCGTAAATTTATAAAATTCAATTTCCGAAAGATTGATATCGGTTAATTTTTGTAAAACCTTAACGGCATTCGGTCCTTGTACGGCAAGTTGCGAAATAGTATCCGAAGCATTTTCCAATTCTGCACCTTCGGTATTTTGAGAAACAAGCCAATTCCAATCTTTCTCAATGTTTGAAGCGTTCACAACCAACATGTATTTTTCATCTTCATAAAAATAAACAATCAAGTCGTCAACAATTCCGCCTTTGTCGTTCGGAAAACAAGAATATTGTGCATCGCCGATTTTCAATACGGAAATATCGTTAGACGTAACTTTTTGTACAAAATCGTATGCCTTTTTTCCTTTTACCCAAATTTCGCCCATATGCG
The DNA here is from genome assembly GCA_964500765.1 of uncultured Draconibacterium sp. Lineage (GTDB taxonomy): Bacteria > Bacteroidota > Bacteroidia > Bacteroidales > JAADGE01 > JAADGE01. The sequence continues at coordinate 2,373 of CAZCPV010000268.1, read as the reverse complement.
AAACATCAAAAATGCCGACATTTTTTCTTACATTTATATGTTCTTCGTTTATACCGAAATATTCTACCGGCATGTTAAATCCGGCAAATTCGACCATTTTTGCACCGAGTTCGATATGTTTTTGTGTAAATTCTGTTGTTTTCATTATATTAATTTTTTATTGAAAAAAAGAGACAGTCTGCCGGACTGTCTCTGCATTAATTTAAAACCTGACCGGCAGGTTTTTATTTCTTAAAATAATTTTCCGATTAAATCAACTACTCTTGAAGAGTATCCCCATTCGTTATCGTACCACGACAATACTTTTACCATATTTCCGATAACCATTACCGATTGCGAATCGTAAATCGAAGAATGTGAATTGTGAATAATATCAACCGAAACAACCGGGTCTTCGCAATATTGCAGAATTCCTTTCATTTCGCCTTCGGCAGCTTTTTTCATAGCGGCATTTACTTCTTCAACCGTAACTTCTCTTTCGAGAACTGCAACCAAATCAACAATTGAGCCGGTAGGCGTGGGAACACGTGTTGCCATTCCGTTCAGTTTTCCGTTCAGTTCCGGAATTACTTTGCCTACAGCAATTGCTGCACCGGTGGTTGTAGGAATCATTGAAACGGCAGCCGAACGGGCACGTCGTAAATCGCTGTGCGGTCCGTCAAGAATTACTTGGTCGTTGGTATAAGAGTGAATGGTATTCATTAAACCGCTTACAATTCCGAAATTATCATGCAAAACCTTTGCAATCGGAGCCAAGCAATTTGTTGTGCATGAGGCATTTGAAACACAAGTATCGCTGTCTTTCAAGTGGTCTTCGTTTACACCGAGAACAATCATATTATCAATTTGATCTTTGGCGGGTACCGTTAAAATAACTTTTTTTGCACCGTTTTTTAAGTGGTCGCCGTAGCCGCCTCTTTCGCCTTCGCGTGTTCTGAAAACTCCGGTTGATTCAATTACCACATCCGGTGTTTCTTTCCACGGAATATTTGCCGGATTTCTTTCTTCGTAAACATAGGTTTTATGTCCGTTTACGATTAATCCTTCATCGTCGTATTTTACCGTTCCGTTAAATTTTCCTTGCGTGGAATCATATTTTAACAGATGTGCCAGAACTTTATTGCTTGTTAAATCGTTAATTCCGACGATTTCATAATCGGTTTTTTCGAGAATAATTTTAAAAACATTTCTTCCGATACGTCCGAAACCGTTAATTGCTACTTTTATTTTTGCCATTTTTCTTATTTTTAAGTTAATTTTGTATGTCTTTATTAAAATTTTCGCAAATTTAATACTTTAATTGAAATAGTTCAAGTATTTTATCTGTTATATAAAATAAAAGAATTTGATATGAAGCGATATTCTGTTTTTCCGATTTTAATTTTTCTGGCATTTTCAATTAATGCACAGTCCGTAAAAGATTCGGTACATTGGATAAGCATTGAAAAAGCCGGAAGTTTGTTTCTTAAAAAACAAAAACCCGTTTTATTTTATTTTTATAAAAAAGATTGTGATTCTTGTCGTTTAGAGGAAAAAACGACTTTTTCGAATCCGGAAGTTGCCAATTATATAAATGTACTTTTTTATCCCGTAAAAATTAATGCGGAAACAACCGACAGTTTAAAGTTTTTTGACGAAAAATATTATAAAAATTCCGGCAAACACGGAAAGATACACGATTTGGCATATAAACTTGCCGTAACCGAAGACAGCTTTCCGGCTTTGGTAGTTTTCAGCAGAAGAGCCGAAGGAAGAACTTTTTACGGATATAAAGATCGAGACGAAATTTTCAGAATTTTAATTTATTATGCAGAAGATATTGATGTTTCTACATCTTTTGAAGATTGGTATAAATATCATAAAAAAGGATATCCGCCGGGACAAAAGCAAATTTTTACACGCTTGAAAATACGCTGGAAAACATTAGACGAAGCTTTGAAATTAAATAAAAAAGAACCGCGAAAAATTTTGCTGAATTTCTACAATTACAATAAAATAAGTTGCTCTTTGATAAGAACACAAACCTTTAACCAACAACAAATTGCCGAATATCTTAACGAGAAATATTACCCCGTAAATATTGATGTTTTTTCGCAAGATACCTTAAAAATAATGGGACAAACTTATATAAACGAAAACAAACCATATAAATATCATCAATTGCCGATTGCGGCTTTGGGCGGTAAAATGGTTTTTCCGGCATTTATAATACTGGATGAAAATGAAAAAGTTTTGGTAAAAATTCAGGAATATATGACTCCGGAAAAATTTGAACCCCTGATGAAATATTACGGAGATAATTTTTACAAAAAAGAAAATTTTACTACCTTTATGAAACATTTTAAATCGGAATTAAAAACGAATAATAATTAA
>CAZCPV010000267.1:0-3623 GCA_964500765.1 uncultured Draconibacterium sp. | reverse complement strand
TCATCAAAATATCTCGTAACTTTTTTCATCAAATGAACACGGGTTTTTCCTCGCATATTGTGCTCACTTTCAGGATATAAGAAGTAGTCGATGTCGGTACCGGCTTTTATACACGAACGGATAAAGTCCAAACTGTTTTGCGGAACCACCACCGGATCGACATATCCGTGAATAATCAGCAATCGTCCTTTCAAATCTTTTGCCTTGTTAAGTAAACTTGTCTTTTTAAATCCTTCGGGATTTTCTTTCGGGGTGTCCATATATCGTTCACCATACATTACTTCGTAATATTTCCAGTCGATAACGGGCCCTCCGGCAACGGCAACTTTAAATGTTTCGGGATAATTCGTAATTAAAGAAGCAGTCATAAATCCGCCGTAGCTCCATCCGTGAACACCGATTCTGTTTTTATCGACATAGGGTAAACTTTCAAGAAATTCGATACCTTTCATTTGGTCTTTCATTTCAAGCTGTCCGCATTGCCGGTGAATAATGCTTTCAAATTCAAAACCTCTGTTTGCCGAACCTCTGTTGTCAATCGTGAACATAACATAGCCCTTTTGTGCCATGTAAAATTGCCACAATCTTGCTCCGCCGAGTCGCGAGTCGGTTACCAATTGGGCATGCGGACCGCCGTAAACATATACTACAACGGGGTATTTTTTCTTTGGGTCGAAATGCGGAGGTGTAATTAATCGATAGTATAAATCGGTTTTGCCGTCGGCAGCTTTTATTGTCCCGATTGTCATTTTCCCCAAATCGTATTCGTTAAGCGGGTCTTTTGCTGTCAGTATTTTTTGTACGATATTACCTTTTGTATCACAAATTCTGTTGTTATTTGCCGTTTTTGTATTTGAATAACTGTCGAAAAAATATTTTTTTGAATTTGAAAGAACTATGGAATGAGTCCCGTTGTCGGAAGTAAGTTGAGTTCTTTTTCCTGTTTTAACAGTTACTTTGTAAAGATGTTTTTCTATCGGACTTTTTTCGGTTGAAATTATGAATACATTTTTGCCTTCGGGGTCAAAACCTTTAATGTCGAGTACCGCCCAATTGCCTTTTGTAACTTGTTTTAATAATTTACCTTCGGTATTGTATAAATACAAATGGTCAAAACCGTCTCTTTCGCTGTAATACAGAAAATTATCGTTACTTTTCGGAAGGAAATAAAGCGGATGTTCGGGTTCAACATAGCGGTTATTTTTTTCTTCAAACAATGTTTTTACGAATGCTCCGGTTGCGGCATTGTACATATTCATTTTCAGGTGATTTTGTTCTCTGTTAAGAACACCGATAAAAATGTATTTTCCGTCGGGTCGCCAAGTAATGCTTGTTAAGTAATGTTCTTTTGTAAAATCCGTAACATCGCAAAAAACGGTTTTTCCGGTTTTCAGATTGTAAATACCGAGCGTAACTTCTTCGCTTTTTTCGCCTATCATCGGGTATTTGGTATTTTTTACGCTTGCAATTCGTGTTGAAATATCAACGAGCGGATAATCCGCAACCATTGTTTCGTCTTTTCGGTAAAAGGCAATTGCTGTTCCTTCGGGCGACCAAAAAATGCCTTTGTTTATTCCGAATTCTTGCCTGTGAACATAGTTGCTGCCGTTTACAATACCTTTGTTTTCATCAAAAGTAATTTGTACGGTTTTAGATTTGTTGTCGGCAAAATATAAATTATTGTTAATGGTGTATGCAACATAATTATTTTTATAACAGACATTTATATTATCTGCACTGTCGGGAAGCAATACATCGGTTTCAATTTTTTTGGTTTTGATGTTATATACATAATAATTATTGTTGATTTTAAATGCAAGATGTTCTTTATCCGTCCATTTATAATCCCAATAGGGGAAATATTTAAGTTCGTTATGTCCGCTTGTTTTTAATGCCGAATTTAATGCTTTTATATCCGTAATTATTTTAACATCTTTTCCGGTTTTGTTCATTAAATGAATTTCTTTATAATCGGTAATATAGGTAAAATCGTTATCGGAATAGGGCTTAACTCCTTGTATATGTTTAGGATATAATTGTCGCCATTGCCCCGCTACGGCATCTTCGATTGTCAGTTGTTTCTTTTGTGCCGAAACAAATAAAGTTAAGTTTAATAAAAAGGTAATTGTGAAGAACAGTCGTTTCATTTTATTTTAATTTATAATTCTTAAATGTTTGTGATGTGTAAAAAATCGGTCTGTTGAATCTTATTCTAATTTGCTTAATATTTCAATTGTATTTATATCAAATTTTGAAAATTCAAATCATTTTTTTCCTAAATCTTTTAAACTTGCACCGAAATGATAAATATTCTTATTGTCTATTATCAGAAATCTGTCATGTGCTTTATTAAATTTTTTTATTTCAATCGGTTTGTATTGAGTATTGTATTTTTTTAGATCTAATTTTAGTTGATTTGTGATGTTTTTTGTAAATATTTTTACATTAACCTTTTGATTTTTACTAAATAAAGTTAAAATACTTTCATCAATATAATTATCTATTAAAACAACAGAATTTTTTGCACTTTTAATTAAATCTGCAACAAATTGATAAGCATCAAAGACTTGACCGTCATAAAAAATCCCTTGTTTTTGTTTTATATTTTTATTTTCAAGAGCTTTAAACAGTTGTTCAAATTTATTGTCTGCTTCTGTTTGTTTTTGTTCTATTTTATCAATTCTTTGGAATACGGCAGCATTGTTTAAGATTAATTTTCGCATATCTACAAATGCTTCCATTATTTTAATACTAACTTCAACAGCCGTTTGACTGTGCAATACTGCTGACAGCATTGCAACACCTTGCTCCGTAAATGCATAAGGATTAACGACAGAATGTTTTAATTTTTCAAACCGGTCGCAATTTGCGACCAGTTCTTTTTTATCTGTATTTGTTAGTTGAAAACGAAAATTATCGGGAAAACGGTTTATGTTTCTTTTAACCTGTTCATTCAACCTTTTAGTCGAAACACCGTACAATTCAGCTAAATCCCTATCAATCATAACTTGTGACCCGCGAAAACTGAATATTATATTTTTGATATTTCCGATTGAAATTATCTTATTATCTTCACTCATTTTTATTCTTTATTAAAAAAAGACTGTTTTAATAAAGAACAAAGATATAATTTTAAGAGTAATTTTTTAAAAATATCTGTAGTTGGTTTTTTATTAAAGTTGATTAATTTGAAGTTTTGTCAATATTATTTCAATAAAATACGGATTAATAAAATCGCAAGATATAAAAAAAGCCGATATGTTTAAAATATCGGCTTATCTTTATTTTCTGTAAGGTAATTTTACAAAATTTATTCAATAATCAATTTATTAAGAACCTTATTGTTATTCATATTAATAACTTCAATAAAATAAATTCCTTTTGGAAATGAATGTAAGTTTATAATTTTATTATTGAAATTTTGTTTGTTTGTTTGATAAATTGTTTTTCCGAGAATATCAACCAATCGAATATGTTTAATTGCCGTTTCGGAACTGATATTTACCGTATTTTTTGCCGGGTTGGGATAGATTTTTATCTCATTCGTATCGGAAAAATCAACAGCTCCGACTGCCGTAACCGTAACGGTAAAATCCTGATTTACATTTCCCGTACCGTCGGAA
>CAZCPV010000266.1:0-3654 GCA_964500765.1 uncultured Draconibacterium sp. | reverse complement strand
GGCTTTGTTATGGAATGTTATGAAAACGGTATTTTGAATGAAGAACGAACAGGCGGTATAAAACTGAATTTCGGTAATGAAGACGGAGCAATGGAATTGTTACATCAAGTTGCACGAGGCGAAGGTTTCGGGAAAATTGCCGGACAAGGTGTTCGTAAATTAAAAGAATATTTTGCCGAAAAAGGATGGGGAGACCCCAAATTTATGCAAGATATAGGAATGGAAAATAAGGGTTTGGAATATTCGCAATATGTATCAAAAGAATCGCTGGCACAACAGGGCGGTTATGCTATGACCAACAAAGGACCGCAACACGACGAAGCATGGCTTATTTTTATGGATATGGTAAACAACCAGATACCTACTTTTGAAGATAAAGCCGAAGCATTGCATTATTTTCCGATTTTCAGAACTTGGTTCGGATTGCAGGGGCTCTGTAAACTTCCTTGGAACGATATAGAACCGCAAAACAATGCCGAAACCGATGAACCGGCAAAAGTTCCGGAACATGTTGATAATTATGTGGCAATTTACAAAGCTGTTACAGGTAACGATTTCAGTAAAGAAGAGTTGATATTACAATCCGAAAGAGTATATAATTTTCAGCGAATATTTAATTTAAGAATGGGATTCGGAACCAGAAAACACGATGCACAGCCGTATAGAGCCGCAGGTCCCGTTACCCTTGAAGAATACGAATCGCGACAAGAACGATACGACAAACAATTGAAAGAATTAGTCGGTATTGACCCGACCGGAAAATCAACGGAAGAAAAGTTGGCTTTAACACGAAAATACAGAGAAGACCGATACGAAAAATTATTGGATGCCGTATATATCAGAAGAGGATGGACAAATAACGGTGTTCCGAAAATCGAACATCTGAAAAAAATCGGAATGGATTTGCCGGAATTAATTGAAACGGTTAAGGGCCATCAATAAAAATAAATACAAGCTGTCTTGTTTAAATTTTTTGTTGTAAACAAGACAGCTTTTTTTGATGATAAGGGAATAGGATGTTATTAATTTAAGCAAAAATCCTCTGTTTTCTGAAAGTTCTCAAGTAATTGATTTTTACACATTTTTTGGGATAGTGCCTAAAAATCAAAGCGTATTCCCTGTGCCAAAGGTAATTCTTTGCCGTAGTTTATTACATTTGTTTGCCGTCGCATATAAGCTTTCCAGGCATCGGAGCCCGATTCTCTGCCGCCGCCCGTATCTTTTTCTCCGCCGAATGCACCGCCGATTTCGGCTCCTGATGTTCCGGTATTTATGTTTGCTATTCCGCAATCCGAACCGACTTCACTTAAAAATTGTTCGACTTCTCTCATATTCAGTGAAAACAAAGAAGATGATAGTCCTTGAGGGACATTGTTATTTAATTCAATTGCTTCTTCAAAAGTTTTGTATTTTATAAGATAAACAATAGGGGCAAATGTCTCTTCTTGTACAATTTTGAAATGATTTTTTGCTTCGGCTATGCACGGAACAACGTAATTACCTCCTAAAACATCTCCGCCGAATAAAATTTTTCCGCCTTCTTCCTGTACTTTATTAACGGCAAATTTAAAGGCATTTACCGAATGTATATCAATCAAAGGTCCGATTAAGGTATTTTCATTCAGCGGGTTGCCTATTTTTTTTGTTATCTCTTTGTAAGCATTTATCAATCTTGTTTTTACTTCTTCGTATCGACTTTCATGAATGATAACTCTTCGCGTTGAGGTGCATCTTTGTCCGGTTGTGCCTACGGCACCGAAAACAATTGACGGAACAGCCATATCTGTATCGGCGTGTTCTGATACGATGACGGCATTATTTCCCCCGAGTTCCAATATTGTTTTTCCCAGTCGGTTGCCCACAATTTTTCCGATACGTTTTCCTACGGCAGTTGATCCGGTTACGGAAAATAACGGAATTCTTTTATCGGCAACAAAATTATCTCCAAGAACAGAAGATTTGGTAATAATTAAATTAAAAACTCCTTCCGGAACTTTGTTTCTTTTTAATACCGGTTGAATAATTTTCATCACGGCTACAGCCGAAAGCGGTGTTTTTGAACTTGGTTTCCACAGTACAACATCACCGGCAACGGCTGCCAACATGGCGTTCCATGCCCAAACAGCCACCGGAAAATTAAAGGAAGAAATAATCCCGACTAATCCCAACGGATGGTATTGATCATACATTCGGTGATTTTCGCGTTCCGAGTGCATGGTAAAACCATTCAACAATCTCGATTGTCCGACGGCAAAATCACAAATATCAATCATTTCCTGAACTTCTCCCAATCCTTCCTGATAAATTTTGCCTGTTTCCAAACTAACTGTTTTTCCTAAAATTTCTTTTGATTCTCGCAGTGCAATTCCTATTTGGCGAACAATTTCTCCTCTTTTGGGTGCGGGTACTTTTCGCCAAATTTTAAACGCATTTTGTGCGGTTTTAATTATTGTTTCGTAATCTTCAATTGATGCGTTTTTAATTTCGGCTAATTTTTGATTATTTACCGGACTTGTCGATACGGTTACCGGACCTCCGGGATTAAGCCAATGCGTACCCGTACAAACTCCTGAATTTAATTGTTCTGTACCTAATTCTGTCAATAAATTTTCAAAATTCGGCTCATTGTTTTGTGTTTTTATATTTTCTTTAAACATAATTTTTGATTTTAACAGTTTATTTTTGTTTCTTTAAATTAAACATCTCCTAAAAAAGGATATTTAAAACTTTCGGGCGGCAAAAAACATTCTTTAATTGTTCGAGGAGACACCCATCGTATCAAATTTAAATACGAGCCGGCTTTATCGTTTGTTCCGGAACCTCTTGCCCCTCCGAAGGGTTGTTGGTTTACCACGGCACCCGTCGGTTTGTCGTTAATGTATAAATTCCCGGCAGCATGTCGCAATTTCTTTAATGCTTTTTCAATGGCTTTTCTGTCTTTTGAAAAAATTGAACCGGTTAATCCGTATATGGATGTTTCGTTTATTAAATCAAGAATATTGTCAAAATCCTTGTCATCATATAAATAAACGGTCAGAATGGGACCGAACAATTCTTCTTCCATTGTTACATAATGCGGATTTTCGGTTAATAAAACCGTCGGCTCAATAAAATAACCTTTTGATTTATCGTATGTTCCGCCGAATAAAATTTTGACTTCCGGATCTTTTGCGGCAGCTTTAATGTAGGAAACCAAATTGTCGAAAGATGCTTCGTCTATAACGGCATTGATAAAATTTGAAAAGTCTTCGACCGGTCCGGTTTTCATTTTTTCCAAATCGCATTTAATTTCTTCTGCAATTTTAGGCCATAAGCTTTTTGGTAAATAGGCACGTGATGCTGCTGAACATTTTTGCCCTTGATATTCGAAAGAACCTCTTGTTAAGGCAGTTGCAACTTGTACGGGGTCTGCTGAAGGATGTGCCGTGACGAAATTTTTCCCGCCTGTTTCTCCGACTGTTCTCGGATAACTTTTGTATCTTGAAATATTATTTCCGATTTCTTTCCAAATATGTTGAAAGACCTCCGTAGAACCGGTAAAATGGATGCCGGCAAAATCGGGATGCGAAAAAATTTCTTTTCCGGCAACGGGACCGGATACATATATAAGGTTGATAACTCCGTCAGGCAATCCGGCTTCTTTAAAAATTTCCG
>CAZCPV010000265.1:0-3687 GCA_964500765.1 uncultured Draconibacterium sp. | reverse complement strand
TTTTTTTCAGGGTAAAATTAATATGCGGTGTATTAGAATTGTAAACGATAAAAATCGTAACAACTAATATCATATAATTATTAATTTAAATTTTAAAAAAATGAAAAAGATCAGTTTAATTTTAAGCGTAGTATTTGCTCTTGCAGTTGCATTCACCGGATGCAAAAAAGACAAAGAATTGACGAAAGCGGATATTGTCCCGCAGAATTTTAAAGTGGACATACCGTCTTCACTTACAAAATCAACGGCTAAAGCTGCCAAAGACGGAGTTTTAAACGGAAATGATATTTACGGACATTTGTCAAATTTTATTGCCGTAGGAGATGCTTCGGCTGATATTGTTCAAAGTATTATGAGGGCAATAAGACAATACGATTTAGACCAAGCAATGAGTTTTTCTTACCAAAGTGATGATGACGGAAGAACAAAAAATGTGGTAATTATCGAAAATTCGGAATTTGAAGGAACAAATTGGGAATACCAATTAACTATGACGGATGCGGATTCGGAAACAAATACCGACGGCGGAAAAGCAATGCAAATTTTCTGGAATAACAATCCGGTAAAAGGAATTGCAATTCTTAAACCGTTTAATTTGAACAAAGACGACCGAGATGTATGGTCGGGAGAAAATACTATGTATCGTATTGATTACAGCGAAGTTGACGCAACTTATGATGCAACTATGAAAGTGTATATCTCGGGATTGGTTTTGCCGGATGCCTCAATCGGTGATAACAAATTTGCAATGGAAACGATGAAAATGTTTGTGGGTAAAAAAGGTGATATTGTTGATGTTTTCGGAAATTCAAATCATCCGAATGCTAATTTCTTTGATGAAAATACCGTCGGTTTTAACTGGGCATTTGCTGCTGCCGGTGATGAAAGTGCTGACAGAGCCGTTGCCGAAGTCGGTTTGCCGCCGAGTAATTTAGACGAAACAAGCAGAACCGTTTTGCTCGGAGATTATTCAATTTATAATGTATTTCACGATGAATTAATTGAACTCGGATATCAAGAAGCGGATATTGCAGATTATCTTGTAAACACACAAGCACCGGGATATTTTAACAGCGACGGTTTTGTAGCTGCCGGAACGGCTCCTTCGGATGCTTATGCAAATGCACAGGCCTCAATGAGCAACTTAACGCCTTACAATCCGGTTTTAATTTCAAATTTAAACATTCAATTTAAAAATGATGCTTTGTAAAATTCAGCGGTAATTGTTTTTCTTAATGTGAAAGCGGGCAGTTTTTTGTCCGCTTTTTTTATGTAATATCAAACAGAATACGTATAAACTTTTATAAATGAAATGCTTGATAATTATTAAATTTTATCTTTGCAGAATAATTTTATACAGCATGAAGACAAAATGTATTATTGTTGACGACGAACCGCTTGCAAGAAAGGTAATAAAAACACATTTGCAAAATTTTGAGGATATTGAAATTGTTGCCGAATGCGGAAATGCCCTTGAAACCGGCAGAATTTTGCGAACACATGCCGTTGATTTAATTTTCTTGGATATTGAAATGCCGCAAATTTCCGGTTTTGAGTTTTTGAAATCTTTGCCCAAACCGCCGAAAATAATAATTGTTACGGCATATCGCAATTATGCTTTAAAAGGGTATGAATATGATATTGTTGATTATTTATTGAAACCGGTTTCTTTTGATCGCTTTTATCAGGCAATAACAAAATTTTTTAAACAAATAAAAAATACGGATATTAAAGTTATTGATGAAGGCGATTCGAGCGGAAAACCGTTTGTTTATTTTAATGAAGATAAAACCATTCATAAAATATACCTTGACGATATTTTGTATCTTGAAAGTTTCAGGGAATATATTAAAGTTCATACTGCCGATAAATCCGTAATGACTAAACTTCCGATAAGCAAAATTGAAGAAAAATTAAAAGACAGAGATTTTATACGAATTCATAAATCGTATGTTATTTCCGTAAATAAGGTAAATTCGTTCAATTCGAGAATAATTAAAATCGGTGAAACGGAATTACCTATCGGCAGAACCTACAAAGATGCTGTTATGAAAGTATTAAAATTTGACCCTGATTTGCTTTAAAAATAATTTGAATTTATAATGACAAAAACGCTTAAAAAAATTGTAAAAATTTTCATTTTCTTTTCCGTAGGAATAGGGATATTTTGGTTGGTTTACAGAAAGCAAAATATGACGGAATTGAAAAATGCACTTTTAAGTGCCGATTATTTGTGGATAGGTATTTCTTTGATACTCGGTATTTTAAGTCATATAAGCAGAGCCGTGCGATGGAATTTGCTGATTTATCCTTTGGGCTATAAACCGAAAGTTATTAATTCGTTTTTTTCGGTAATGATTATGTACCTTTCAAATATGGCAATTCCGAGGTCGGGAGAAATTGTAAGATGCGGTGTGTTGAGCAAAGCAGAAAATATTCCTGCTTCAAAATTGCTCGGAACGGTTGTTACAGAACGTATTATTGATTTTATTATGTTGTTTATTTTGCTTGCCGTTGTTTTAATAACACAAATGCATGTTGTTCTTAAAATGCTTGATAAAAATCCGGAAATAAATACAAATCTTCATAATTTGCTGTCGTCTGCACCTTTATTATTCGGTATTTTTTTATTGTTTATCGCTTTGTTATATTTAATGTATCGAATGAGACACAGAATAAAACATTTAAAATTTTATCGAAAACTCAAAGAAATTATTAAAGGTTTTGCCGACGGCATAAAAAGTATTTTAAAAATGGAAAGACGATTTGAATTTATAGCTCATTCCGTTTTTATTTGGCTTATGTATTTTATGATGATTTATATTGTTTTTAAAAGTTTCGGTTTTACCGAAAATTTAAGTGTTTTATCCGGATTAACAGTTTTTGTTATGTCGGCTTTCGGGATGGTGGCACCTTCTCCGGGCGGTATCGGTACTTGGCATTTTATGGTTATCCAGACCTTAATGATATACGGCGTTGATAAAGCTGATGCCGGTGCTTTCGCTTTTGCATCGCACGAATCAATGACTTTAATGATGATAATTGTAGGGGTGTTATCAATTGTATTTTTGCCTGTTGTTAACAGAAAACTTGCTGAAAAAGCAGAAAAAAAATAATTTTTTTGGATTTTAATTAAAAGTCTTTATTTTTGCAGTCCTTTTGTACAGAACTAATATTTATAAAAAATATATTGCGAGGTGGAGCAGTTGGTAGCTCGTCGGGCTCATAACCCGAAGGTCGTAGGTTCAAGTCCTGCCCTCGCTACTCCGGAAGCCGCTTAAAAAGCGGCTTTTTAATTTTGAGAAAAAGTCATGTTTACCGTTTATGTCTTATATTCAGAAAAGTTTGATAAAATTTATATTGGGTACACTTCCGATTTGGAACAACGATTTTTATCTCATAATAAACTTTCAAAAAAAGGATATACCGTAAAGTTCAGACCGTGGAAAATTGTTTATACGGAGCAATTTGAAGATAAAAAAGAAGCAATGAGAAGAGAAAAAGCCCTTAAAAGTTCACGCGGACGCTATTTTATAAGAAATGAAATTCTAAAACAAAACTGATAAGTCGGGCTCATATCCGTCAGCTGACGGACGTAGGTTCAAGTTCCGTCAAAAGACGGACGTGCCTTGTGCCCTCGCTACTCCGGAAGCCGCTTAAAAAGCGGCTTTTTAATTTTGAGAAAAA
>CAZCPV010000264.1:0-3784 GCA_964500765.1 uncultured Draconibacterium sp. | reverse complement strand
CTTTTAACTTTCAACTAAACAATATGAAACTCGAAATTCAAAATACAAAAAACTTTATAAATAATTCAGAATTAGCTGAATACAAAAAAAAAGCAATACAGGCAAATGAATCTTTGCATAAAAAAAACGGTTTGGGAAACGATTTCCTCGGATGGGTAGATTTACCGTTTGAAATATCCGATGAATTAATATCCGATATTGAAAATACGACAAAAAAAATTGCCGAAAAAATTGATATAACGGTTACTGTCGGTATCGGCGGCTCGTATCTCGGTGCAAAAGCCGTTATTGAAGCATTATCCGATAATTTTTCGGCACATAAAGAAAACAATTTTCCGAAAATAGTATTTGCCGGAAACAATTTAAGCGAAGATTATTTATTTGAATTACTTGAATTGCTTAAAAATAAATCTTGGGCAATTTGTGTAATTTCAAAATCAGGTACCACAACCGAACCGGCAGTCGCTTTCAGAATTTTAAGAAAAGAACTTGAAAAAAAATACGGAAAAACCGAGGCATCCGAACGAATTATCGCAATTACCGACAAGGAAAAAGGAGCATTAAAAAAGCTTGCCGATAAAAACAAATACAAAACGTATATCATTCCCGATGATGTCGGCGGGCGATTTTCGGTTCTTACGCCGGTCGGCTTATTTCCGATTGCTCTTGCAGGTTTTGATATTAAAAAAATACTCGAAGGGGCAAAAAAACAGGCAGAGAAATTAAAAAAATCGGACAACGATGCCGAAACCTATGCAGCTGTTCGTAATATTCTGTACAACAATGGTTTTACAAACGAAATTTTAGTCAATTACAATCCGAAATTAAGTTTTTTTGCCGAATGGTGGAAACAACTTTACGGAGAAAGTGAAGGCAAAAACGGGAAAGGTATTTTTCCTGCAAGTGCCGGTTTTACAACCGATTTACACTCATTGGGACAATACATACAAGACGGCAAACGCAATCTTTTTGAAACCGTAATTTCTGTCGAAAAATCAAAATATAAAATTACATTGGAAAAAGATATCGATAATTCGGACAAATTAAATTACCTTGCCGGTAAGCATATAGAAGAAATCAACAAAAGTGCCGAACTCGGTACATTAAAAGCCCACATAAACGGAGGTGTCCCGAATATCCGTATTTCTATTCCCGAAATTAACGAATATCATATCGGAGAACTCATTTATTTCTTTGAAAAAGCATGCGGAATAAGCGGTTATATGCTCGGCGTAAATCCCTTTAATCAACCCGGTGTTGAAGAATACAAACGCAATATGTTTGAAATTCTCGGAAAACCGAAAAATTAAGACTTTATCAATAAAGATATTTAGCTTATATTTGCAAACTTGTATTTTAGAATAAATAATTATGACTTTTAACGAATTAAGCGAACAAGAACAATTAAGAAGAAAATCACTCGAAGAAATCAAAAAACTCGGAATAAATCCTTATCCCGCAGCAAAATACGATGTTTCGACATACAGTATCGATATTAAAGAAAATTACGATGATGAAAAAAAGAATTTTCAAAATATCACAATTGCAGGTCGGATAATGACCCGCAGAATTATGGGAAAAGCATCTTTTATTGAACTGCAGGATGCAAAAGGAAAAATACAAGTTTATATCAACAGAGATGAAATTTGCCCCGGCGAAGACAAAACATTATACAATACCGTTTTTAAAAAATTGCTCGATTTAGGCGATATAATCGGAATTAAAGGCGATGCTTTTATAACAAAAACCGGCGAAATTACCGTTAAAGCTAATGAATATACCATACTTACAAAATCCGTAAGACCGCTGCCCGTTGTGAAAGAAAAAGACGGAAAAACTTTTGACGCTTTTTCAGACCCCGAACAGCGTTACCGTATGCGCTACCTCGATTTAATCGTAAATCCGCATGTAAAAAATGCCTTTATTAACAGAACTAAATTGACAAATTCAATGCGAGAGTACCTTAACGGAAAGGGCTACCTCGAAGTGGAAACACCCATTTTACAACCCATATACGGCGGTGCGGCGGCACGACCTTTTAAAACTCATCACAACGCACTCGACCAAACTCTGTATTTAAGAATTGCCGATGAATTATACCTGAAAAAGTTGATTGTCGGCGGTTTTGACGGGGTGTATGAGTTTGCAAAAGATTTCCGTAACGAAGGTATGGACAGATTTCATAATCCCGAATTTACCCAAATGGAATTGTATGTGGCATACAAAGACTATTTTTGGATGATGAATACCGTTGAAGAAATGGTCGAAAAGATTGCCCTCGATATTCACGGTACAACAAAAGTTCAGGTAGGAGAAAATATTATTGATTTTAAACGACCTTGGAAACGATTTACCATGTTTGAAGCCATAGAACATTTTACCGGAATTGATATTTCGAAGATGGAAGAAGATGAATTAAGAAAAACAGCCGAAAAACTCGGAATAGAAACCGATATATCAATGGGAAAAGGAAAATTAATTGATGAAATTTTCGGCGAAAAATGTGAAGGAAAACTTATTCAACCCACGTTCATCACCGATTATCCCGTTGAAATGTCGCCTTTGGCTAAAAAACACCGAAGTGTTGACGGTTTGGTCGAACGTTTTGAAGCAATTTGCAACGGTAAAGAAATTTGCAACGCCTATTCCGAATTAAACGACCCGATTGACCAAAGACAACGCTTTGAAGAACAATTACTTTTGGCAAAAAGAGGCGATGATGAAGCAATGATGCTCGACGAAGACTTCCTGAAAGCAATTGACTACGGTATGCCGCCTACTTCCGGGCTCGGTATAGGTATCGACCGATTGGCAATGATTATGACAAATTCCGATTCAATACAAGACGTATTATTTTTTCCGCAAATGCGACCCGAAAAAAAACAATCAAAAATTATTACGGCTTTAAACGATGAAGAAAAATCAGTATATAATATTTTGCAAAAAGAAAAAGAAATTGAACTGATAAAACTTAAAGAGCAATCCGGACTGTCAAATAAAAAATGGGATAAAACAATAAAATCTCTCACAAAATCAGAACTTGTTGAAGTAGTTAAAGAAAATGATAAATTATCCGTAAAATTTAAAGGATAATTTGAATATGGGAATAATATAGATCATTTAATTTGCTTTTGTATTTTCAAGTATTGATTATGAAAAAAAAGTAATATTCAGAAAGTTCTTTTATAAATTAAGAATATGAAAAATCTGAAAAAAATTTGGAAATATGTTAAACCATACAAATGGAATGCTGCGGCGAATATTATATTTAATGTTTTTCAGATTGTGTTTTCATTATCTGCATTAGTTCTGGTTATTCCTTTTTTAAATATTTTATTTAATCAGCAAGAACCCGTAACAGTTTTACCTCATTTTGACTATTCACTCGAAAGCATAAAGCAAATATTCAATTATCATGTAAGTGATTTAATAGCATCACAAGGAAAAGAACACGCACTGTTTTTTGTGAGTATAATTGTAATTGTCGTAATTTTACTGAAAAATGCGTTTCTTTATTTTGCCAATTTCTTTATGGCTCCGCTTCGTAACGGAATTGTCAAAGACATCAGAAATAAAATATATTCTAAAATACTTGTTTTACCCTTGTCTTATTATTCCGATGAACGAAAAGGCGATATTATCTCACGTGTATCAAATGATGTAAAAGAAATTGAATGGTCAATAATGCGTTCCATTGAAACTGTTTTCAGAGATCCGTTCACAGTTATCTTTTATTTGGGAACAATGATATGGATGAGTCCCGAATTAACGGTTTTCCTTTTAA
>CAZCPV010000263.1:2771-3853 GCA_964500765.1 uncultured Draconibacterium sp. | reverse complement strand
TACGGAGAGACAAAAAACTACGGCAAAAAAATTATTGCCCTGCAAAAAGCAATTGCCGTAAAACCCGAAAAAAGTGCATTGGCATATTTTACGCTTGCTAAAACCGAACTTCAAATCGGCAGATACGAAGAGGCAAAAAAAGATTTTAAACGCCTGCAAAACTACGATAAACAAAAAAAATACACATCTCGAACCGGTAAATATATCGAACGTTGCAATTTCGGTATCGAAGCAATGAAGCATCCGGTAAAATTTAATCCGGTAAATCTCGGAAAAAACATAAATTCCGAATTTAACGAATACCTGCCCGGACTTACCGCCGACGGAAAAACACTTATTTTTACGCGTCTTGTTCCGTCGGGCAAAATTTCTTACGACGGAAAATACGAATATCAGGAAGATTTTTTTATTTCAGAAAAAGAAAACGGAAAATTTATGCCGGCAAAAGCGTTCGGTTCGCCGCTGAATACAAGAGGTAACGAAGGGGCACAATCCATTTCTGCCGACGGCAAACTGCTGTTTTTTGCCTCCTGCGAATACGAAAAAGGGAAATCGGCACACGGAAAAACATACGGCAGCTGCGATATTTTTTTCTCGCACAGAGAAGGCAAAAAATGGAGTAAACCGAAAAATCTGGGACCTGTCGTAAACAGCAAATATTGGGAGTCGCAACCGTCTTTTTCCGCCGACGGAAAAACCTTGTATTTTGCATCGAATCGCCCCGGAGGAAAAGGGAAAATTGATATTTGGAAAACCGAAATGCAGCCGGACAGCAGTTGGACAAAACCCGTAAATCTCGGCGATACAATAAATACACCGGAACAAGACCAATCGCCTTTTATTCATTACGACAACAAAACGCTTTATTTCTCGTCAAACGGGCATCTCGGAATGGGAAAATCGGATTTGTTTTTTTCAAAAAAAGATACAAGCGGGCATTGGCAAAAACCCGTAAATTTGGGTTATCCGATAAATACTTTCGATGAAGAAGTGAGTCTTACCGTTAACCTGAAAGGCGATAAGGCATTTTTTGCCTCATCAAAAAAATCGGAATTCGGCGGTTTGGATATTTACGGTTTTGA
>CAZCPV010000263.1:0-2671 GCA_964500765.1 uncultured Draconibacterium sp. | reverse complement strand
GAAAAAACAATCTTAAAAAATATCTTTTTTGATACCGATTCGTATAAATTGAAACCGGATTCGTATGTTGAATTGGAAAATTTATACCGTTTTTTAAAGAATAACCCGCAAATAAAAATTGAAATAAGCGGGCATACCGATAATACCGGCAGCGAAACACATAATAAAACACTTTCGGAAAACAGAGCAAAAAGTGTATATAATTACCTAATAAACAATGGGATAGAAAAATCAAGACTAACATTTAAGGGATATGGCAGTTCAAATCCCGTAAATACAAACAATACCGAAAAAGAAAGGCAAAACAACAGAAGAACAGAATTTAAAATTTTATAATTCCTTTAAATCCGCAAGTCAGGGATTCACGGTATTAATTTACAGGAAGTTAAAAGCTTATTCGTATCACTTTAATTAGAAAAGTGAAGCCCTGACTGTCAATACTTTAAATGTAAATATGCACATATAGGGAATTCCTTAAAATCTGCTAACCCGTATTTTCAAGAACATACTTGCAAATTTTTTTAAAAAAATCAGGAAAAAATTTGTTTTCCCGAAAAATAAAATGTAACTTTACCGTATTAAAAAGGTAATTTTACATCAATGGCAAAATACAAACATACAATACCTAAAAAAAATACGGTTAAAGAAGTATCGGCAGCATACCGCCCTAAAAGCGAAACAGAACAAATTCCCTATAAAAAAAATAAAATTTTAGAAGAAATCAACAAGCATGAAGAATCTTATAAAATTTTAGATAACATATTTGAAATCACAAATTTACCTAATAACAAATTGGCAAAATACATATACGAAATGACACCGAAAACATTAGCTTCATACAAGCAAAAAGGAAGGTATTTCAGTTCAAAAGTAACAGAAATAAGCATAAAAATTAAATCGCTTTATAAAAAAGGTATCGATATTTTTATCACAAAAGAAAATTTTAATTCTTGGTTGGAAAGAAAAAGTTTCGGTTTGGGAAACATAAAACCGATAACACTTTTAAGCACTTCAACCGGTATTGATTTGGTTTATGAAGAACTTGTAAGAATTGAATTCGGAGATAATGCCTGATGGAAGTTTTCAGAATTACAAAGGAAAAATTTTCACATAATCTTTATGCTTCGGGTTACGGCGGCAGGTGGAATTCCGCCGGAAAATATGTAATTTATTCTGCTTCTTCAAGGTCGTTGGCTGCTCTGGAAAATATTGTGCACATGGGAACAGTTCAGTTGATTGATTTTTACAGAGTTATGATTATTTACATTCCCGACGACATTCCGATTTTAAGAGTTAATGAAAATGACTTGCCCGAAAATTGGTTTCTGAAAGGTGAAAAAGGTTTCGAGATTTGCAGAACAATCGGCGATTTTTGGTACAATTCAATAAACTATTTAATACTGCAAGTTCCGTCTGTTATTGTAAAAAATGAATTTAATTATATTATAAATACAAAACATCCCGATTTTAAAAAGGTACAACTCATAAATTCCGAACCTTTTTTCTTTGATTACAGAATTAAGGATTAAAACCGGTTGCAAAAAACATTTATTATGCTAAAAAAACAAACTCTGATAATATTCATACTAAATCTTATTTTTTTAAGCAATATAAATGCAACGAATAAAATCGACAGTTTATTGCACAAATTAGAAATACAGCAAGCAGATACTTCAAAAGTTACAGTCCTTAATGAAATCAGTCAGGAATACTTAAAAACCGATTTCAATAAAGCATTGGAATATGCAAATAAAGCTTTAATCCTGTCTAAAAAAATCAACAATAAAAAAAGTATTGCACAATCGTACACATATACGGCTTATGCACAATATCGGCTTAATAATTTTGAAGATGCAAAAATTAATATCAACAAAGCTCTTGTTATATATGAAATTTTAAAAAATAATATGCGTATATCGCAATGCTATTCTTTTATTTCTCAAATTCATTATGCCCTGCAAGAATATCCGAAAGCTGTTGAATGGGTTAATAAATCAATTAAAATTAAAGAAGATAATAATTTGACCGAAGAGCTCGAAATTAACTACCTCACACTCGGTGCAATATATCAAAAACAAGGAAAATATGAACTTGCAATAAAAAATTTAATTAAATCGGCAGAATATTACGATAAAAACGGTAAATCGAATGACAAAGCATCCGTATTTAATAACATTGCCGTAACCTATCGAAAATTAAATGATTACGATGAAGCAGAAAAATATTATTTAAAATCTCTCGAATTGTATAAAAAGAATAATGAAAAATTCGGTGAACTTAAAATATACAACAACCTTGCAGTTTTATACGAACAAACAGGACGACTGGACGAAGCTGTTGAAAATTATAAAAAAGTATTGCAACTCAGCAAAGAAATGAATTATAAAGGAGGAATTGCCATGGCACAAATTAATACAGCGGGAATTATTATTGAACACGGAGGCAATTTAGAAAAAGCATATCAATTGCTTTCAGAATCTGAAAAAATTTGTAAAGAAATTAAAGACAACTATAAACTTGCCTTTATATACGGACTTAAAGGACAATACTTTGCAAAGAAAAATAATTATATAAATGCTGTTTATTTCACAAAAAAGGCATACAATCTTACCGTAAAAATAAAATCGGAAAACGACAAAGCCGATATGGCTCTGCAACTTTCCGAATATTA
>CAZCPV010000262.1:0-3861 GCA_964500765.1 uncultured Draconibacterium sp. | reverse complement strand
TTATAAATTAAAAAAATAAAGCATTTTTTGAAAAATACTTCAAGTATCCGGTTCCCGAAATTATAAAAAAATAAAATTAGGTGCAAAAAATATTTTATTTTTGTAAAATGAACATAACAATATACACAGACGGAGCATCGAGAGGAAATCCCGGACCCGGAGGATACGGTACGGTATTGCTTGCCGGAAAACACAGAAAAGAACTGTCGGGCGGCTACCGCTTAACAACAAACAATCGCATGGAATTGCTTGCCGTTATTGCCGGGCTTGAAGCATTAAAAAACGAAGGCAGCAATGTTACGGTTTATTCCGACTCAAAATATGTTGTTGATGCGGTTGAAAAAGGGTGGATATACAATTGGGAAAAGAAACATTACAAAAAGGTAAAAAATCCGGATTTGTGGCAGCGGTTTTTAAAAATTTACAAAAAACATAATGTAAAATTCGTATGGATAAAAGGACATTCAAATATCCCAGAAAATGAACGTTGTGATTTTCTTGCCGTTGAAGCTTCCCGAAAAGAAAATTTATTGATTGATGAGAACTATGAAAAAAATCAAAACGATAACTCTTTATTTTAATTTTAAATCTCTAAATCATCGCATCACTGTATCAATAAACAACCGGTTAAATTAAAACCGGTTTCTCTTATATTAAAACCGTAATACGATGATTTAGGAAGTTTCGGGAAATGCTGATTTTTCTTATAATGAACTTATTATAATGCATAAAAACTTACTATTACCTTGTTTTTTATAAAATGTCGCTTATTTCGGAGTAATTATTTTTTGTTTCACAGTTAAAGAATTCAAGTTTGGCAAAGTTTTTAGGTATAGCACTGCAGCTTTCAGGTAATTTAACACACACCTTATACTATATGAGCAAACTTTGATAATCAATTAACATGCAAAGAAAAAATGAATAATAAAGATTGAACAGTACTAAAAAATTCCGACATTAAATAAAAGTTTTTAACTTTGCAGTCGGCTAATTGTTCTCTTTTTATACTTCGTCAACATGCATTCAGATATAAAAATTTTCTCGGGGCAAGCATCAAAATATCTTGCGGAAGAAATAACAAAAAGTTACGGAAACGAGCTTGGTAAATCATTTATAACAAAATTCAGCGACGGGGAATACCAACCCGGATACGACGAAACCGTAAGAGGAAATTTTGTATTTATTGTTCAATCGACTTTTCAACCGACCGACAATCTCTTTGAGTTGTTATTGATGATTGATGCCGCCAAAAGGGCATCTGCCTACAAAGTTGTTGCAGTAATTCCGTATTTCGGGTTTGCACGGCAAGACCGAAAAGACCGTCCGCGTGTTGCCATAGGTGCAAAATTAGTTGCAGACCTTTTGACTGCCGCAGGTGCCGATCGTATTATAACCATGGATTTGCATGCCGACCAAATACAAGGTTTTTTCAATGTTCCGGTAGATCATTTATTTGCCTCGGCAATTTTTATCCCTTATTTAAAAAGCTTAAAACTTGAAAATATTGCAATAGCATCACCCGATACCGGCGGAACAAAACGTGCAAATGCGTATGCAAAATTTTTAGGAGCACCAATGGTTATCGGTTATAAATCAAGAGAAAAAGCAAATGTTGTAAGTGAAATGCGTATTATCGGAGACGTAAAAGGGAAAAATGTCATAATTGTTGATGATATTATTGATACGGCAGGAACAATCGTAAAAGCAGCCGATGTATTATTAGATAACGGTGCATTGAGTGTCAGAGCGGTAATTACACATCCTGTTTTGTCGGGAGAAGCTTATTCTCGTATTGAAAATTCAAAATTAGAATCTTTAATTGTTTCGGATACGATACCTTTAAAAAAACAATCTTCCAAAATTAAAATTCTTTCGGTTGCCGATGTTTTTGCAAAAGTTATTGATAAAGTTTATCATTATCAATCGATTAGTTCAAGTTTCCTGTAAAAATAAACCAAATAAAAGTTTGCATAACTTAAATTTTTTTATACTTTTGCCGCTCAATTTAAAAAAGCATATTTTTTAACAGTGTGATGGAGGTTAAGAGCTTTATCTTCACAAAGAAGTTTTTTCTTAAACCGGAGTAGCACAAATACAATTGAAATGAAATCGATACAAATTAAAGCCGAAGAAAGAAAAGAAATCGGAAAAAAAGCAACCAAACAATTAAGAAAACAAGAGCATGTACCGTGTGTTTTATACGGTCAAGATAAGGAGAATATACATTTTCATGCACATAAAAATGATTTCAGAAAGTTGGTTTTTACACCGCATTCATTTATCGTAAATTTAGATATTGACGGAAAAGAATGTCAGGCAATTATGAAAAGCATTGACTTTCATCCCGTAACCGATGAAATTCAACATATTGATTTTTACAGAATTGATACTTCAAAAGCATTTAAAATTCATGTTCCGGTTACAACCTCCGGACTGTCAAAAGGTGTTCAGGCAGGCGGTGTTTTGCAAGTAAACAGAAGAAAATTATTAGTAGAAGCAACTGCCGAAAATATGCCCGATACCGTAAATATTGATGTTACCGATTTGGGTATAGGTGAAGCTGTAAGAGTTAATGATTTAAATGAAGAACATGAAAATTTGAATTTCTTAGACCCGCAATCAGTTGTTGTAAGTGTAAATGTTACTCGTTTAGCTAAAACTGTTGAAGAACTTGCAGAAGAAGGTGAAGGAGAAGAAGGAGAAGAAGAAGGAAGCGGAACAGAAGAAGCAAAAAGCGAATAATAATTTTATTTTCTCTGATGTGGTTTTTCAAAAAAAGGAACACAATTGAAGAGACTGAAGATAATAAGATGAAGTATCTTATTGTCGGTCTGGGAAATCCCGGTAAAAAATATACCGACACAAGACATAATGCAGGATTTAAAGTATTGGACGCTTTTGCAGAAGCGTCCGATACTGTTTTTGAACATAAGCGATACGCCGATGTTGCCAAAGTAAAATTTAAAGGGAGAATTTTTGTTCTTGTTAAACCGATGACTTTCATGAATTTAAGCGGTAAAGCCGTTGACTATTGGATGAAAAAAGAAAAAGTCGATGCAAAAAATACCCTTGTTATTGTTGACGATTTGGCACTGCCTTTCGGAACAATTCGCTTAAAAAAGAACGGCGGTGACGGCGGACACAACGGATTGAAAAATATTATTGCCGTTCTCGGTCATCAAAATTTTAACCGTTTACGTTTCGGTATCGGAGATTCTTTTCACAGAGGAACACAAGTTGATTATGTTCTGAATAACTGGAATGAAGACGAAAAAAAACTTCTTCCCGAGAGAATTAAAAAAATAATCGGTGCAATTAAAAATTTCGGTACCGTAGGTATGGAAAGAACTATGAATTTTTTTAATAATAAATACGATTTTGAAGCTGAGTTGAAGAAATATTCCGAAAATGAACAATCCGACTGAACGTATCGACAAATTTCTTTGGGCAGTTCGATTATACAAAACAAGAAACAAAGCAGCGGAAGCTTGTAAAAAAAAACAAGTAATACTTGAAAACACATTTTTAAAACCTTCCCGAACAATTCAACCGGGTGATGAATTTAAGATTAAACATCCGCCTGTTTTTCGCATTTATCGCATCAAACAAATTCTTCATAACAGGGTGGGAGCCAAACTTGTACAAGATTACTTGGAAGAGATAACCCCAAAAGAATATCTTGACACACTTGATATAATTAACAGAAAAACATCTTTAAATCGCGAACGCGGAACCGGCAGACCGACAAAAAAAGACAGAAGAGATTTGGAGAATTTTTTTGAATAACTTGAAATTTACGAAGGGAGTTTCAGGAAATAGAGAATTTTTAATTTGAGCAAGAATTTTGCAAACTGCTGAAGA
>CAZCPV010000261.1:0-3867 GCA_964500765.1 uncultured Draconibacterium sp. | reverse complement strand
GGCAATTGATAACTTATTGTTGTTGAAGGATTAAATGGATTTGGATAGTTCTGATGTAAAGTAAATCTTTGTTGTAATTTATATGGTTCTTTTTCCACACTAACTATAAATTTTTTCATCGAATAGATATATACTTTTCCTAAAGGGAAATCCGAATTCGGATAAAACGAGGCAAATACATAAAACTCATTAAAACCATCTCCATTTATATCACCTAACCCTCCAACCTTTCTTCCAAATTGGCCCCATTTGGTTTCGCCTTCCAAAGAAAAATCCGGTATGGTATCAATAACAGCACCACCTAAATAAATATTTAATTTACTGACCATAATATTTAATTTATTTTTATAATTTTTAATATTTAATGCAAAATCATCATAACCATCGTTGTTTATATCTCCGATGCCGCCAAAACCTACGCCAAAGTTATCATTTTTTTTATAAGCTGAAAACTCAAGAAAATTATTTGCATTAAAATTTACCGAACCAAAATACAAACGTGGATTAACCGTTCCCTCACTAATTAGAAAATCATCATAACCATCATTATTCACATCACCAACAACTTTAACCTTGCTATCAACATCAATAATAAACGAGTAATCGAATGTTGTTTTTAACTCTGAAGCACCATAATAAATAAGACAATTCTTTTCATTAATATTATTTGGACCTGATAAATCAGTCATTATTATATCATTAAAGCCATCACCATTAATATCACCTTCTATAGTAATATCAAAACCATAAGAATCTTCAACAGCATTACTTTTAAATGTTACCGAAGATGTATCTGCAATAGTATCATTACCGAAAAATAAATATCCTCGTGCTTTACCGTCATACCAGTTGTAAGGATTGTTTATAACAAAATCATAATATCCGTCACCATTAATATCGCCACCGTTTATAGATAAACCCAACTCATCCCAAAATAAATTATCATTAAATACAAAATCAGGAATTGTATCAAACAATGTACCGCCTTGATAAAGAAAAACACGACCGAAATTAAAATAACCATCATAATATTTACCGGTTATAATAAAATCATCGAAACCATCATTATTTACATCACCAACACCACCCATAAAACTACCAAAGTATCGTACCAATTTTTGAGGAGTTTTTATAATAATGTCAGGTTTTTTATTAAAATTATTACCACCATAATATATTTTACAATAATTATTATTAGCATAACTTGTAATAAAATCCATATAACCATCACCATTTATATCTTCTATGCTTTCTATATTGGATATTATTTGGTTATTCGTAAAACTTCTTTCTCCTGTAAAACTTGTAATTAAATACAAACTATCCTGTGCCAGTAATAAACTTTGCGAAATAAATATAATAATTATAAACTGTATTTTATTAAACTTCATTTAATATCTCCTTAAATTTTATTCAATCATAGTACTTAAGTGTACTATGATTGAATATGTAAAAATTATTTCAACAAAATCAATTTTGATGAACCGGAAAATTTTTCTGTATTTTCCAATGATTTTATATTAATAGTATAAAAATATATGCCGCTTGATACCGGTTTATTATTACTATTTTTGCCATCCCAATATACTTGACCAATACCTTCAGCCTGGTTAGGTATATTAAATTCTCTCACTTTTTCACCCATTAAATTAAAAATACTTAAATAAATTCTAGAACTATAGGGTAAAAAATATTCAATTGTAGTTGTTGGGTTAAAGGGATTCGGAAAATTACCTATAATTTTATATTTCATTGGAACCCTATTTAAAGAATTAGTTACCTTTTTATCCAACGGAATACTTGTGTAAATTTCCGTTTCAGGGCAGCCTATTAAATTATGCGAATAATTTATATAGTGATTATACGAACCACCTGTAAACGAAGATTTAGATATAAGTTCTGCTATACCAAGATGACGATTTCCTC
The DNA here is from genome assembly GCA_964500765.1 of uncultured Draconibacterium sp. GTDB lineage: Bacteria > Bacteroidota > Bacteroidia > Bacteroidales > JAADGE01 > JAADGE01. The sequence goes on along the minus strand of CAZCPV010000261.1, from coordinate 1,941 downwards.
CTTCTATTAAATCGGCAAATTTTTCAAAATATTTGTAGGAAACAGAAACATAACCTAATCTCGAATTGCCAAGAAACGCAATTCCACCTGTTTGAGAATTACCAATTGTATAACTCTCTGGAAAATTATAATCATAATAAGCAGTATGATAATTATCAAAAGGTGCATTCATGCACCCAATTGAATAAATTATTCCAGGCATATCATAATTGGTTAATTTATCCAATGCATCATTGCTTTCTATAACCTGTACAGACGAGGATTCATTGTCATCTTCGGCATCCAAACACCATCGAGGTTGTTTATTCACTAGATGAGACATTGTAGTTATATCAGTTGGCGAACCATGTCCAAACCAACCGTATAAACCATAAGCATGGCTCATTTTAACTAATACCTGATGTGCCTTAGGAAAGTATGGATTTGCATCATCATAACTTGGTTGTTCACGCCATATTGTAGTATTAAAAGACGGTAAATGATTTTTTACTTTTTCCGCTTGGTTATTTTTTTGCAGTTCGTCAGATTCAATCATAAAGCAATCCATAACATAATCTGGATCCTCAGCAATAATTCCATTCTCATATTGGAATATTTTATCTGACCAATTAATAATTTCGTTTCCGGTGGTACATAATAACCTACCAACAAAAAATTCAGGATAATAATCTGGGCTGTCATTACTTGGCTCTCCTAGGAATATATCACCATCAATATTCCAGTTTCCATCTATATCAGCAAAATATAAGTCAGCAGGTATTTTATAGTCATTTGTCTCATCTTGAGTCCAAGTATTATTTGCCCCACTCCCATATCTTATCGGAACTTTACTATAATCACCGGCTAATAACACCCATGTAGTTCCTAATTCATACGCATCCATTAAGTACCCGCGTATGTTAGCAGCACCATCTGTTAAATTAGAAACCCAGTCACCATAACCTTGATATTCATTGTTGATTTCGGATACGGTAACAACACCAATATCTATCCCTTTACTTTGTTTTTGCCAAATAAAATCGTTAAAATAACTTTTTAGTGAATTAGTTGTAATAATAACATACTCATAAAAATTAAATGAATTAGCCTTTTTTAATTGATTTTCTTTTAAATTAAATTTTTCAGTTAATATTGGCTTTTTCTGATATTTTATAATATCATCCTTATTATCAACTATAGATTCTAAAGCATTATCCCACATTTTTTGTGTTTTAATGGTCCTAATTTTGGGTAATGTTATTTCTTTCTTATTGGGTTTTAAGTGCAAATTAACTTCAATATTATTAAGCTCTTCTATTTTATTTAATGCCGGATAATATTGAAATGGTGTTATCCTTAATGTAACAATATGATTATTATGATCCAAATAGCCACTATGAACTAATTCAACTACTTTTTGCGGCCAAGGTTTCACAGAATTATAAATATTTGGATTTGGTTTTACAAATTCATGTTCTATTTTACTTATTGCAGTAGGAATGTCTGGTTGGGTTGGGTAAATTTTATGATCTAATATTCTCTTGTTACTTACGTTATAAGTATAATTTATATCATTAACATCTTCTTCTGCAGGTATAATAAGTTTTATATACTTTACGGGTAAATTTGGGTTCCCTTCTTTCTCTGTATAACCAAGTTTTCCTAATATTATTTTTTGGTATATTTCGCCATCTGTTGTTTTTACTTGTTCATATTCTGTTACCATACCTTTTAAATCAACATTATAAATAATTTGTGCTTTAAGCACAATAGATGATAGACTGATTAGTACTAAAATTATTAAAGTTTTCATATTTTCTCTCCTTTTTTTAATAAAATTTCTGATTCATTATTTCTTTCATTCAGAGAAATCCACTGAAATACATTAGTCGTTTTATTAAAAAAACCCGAGAATTTATTAAAAGAACAATGCCAATAAGTTCCGGAGGTTGGTTGCCTAAG
>CAZCPV010000260.1:0-3873 GCA_964500765.1 uncultured Draconibacterium sp. | reverse complement strand
TGCCTTTACAGACTCCAAATAAACTCCGTTCGTTTGTCCCATAGGTGTTACGGTAACAATTACAGGTTCTTTATCTGATATTAAATCTTGATATTTTTTATCAAAAGTAATGTTCGCTTTTCCGTTTACTAATGTCCCGGTTCCTTTCATATAAATATCTACGGTCATTGAAGTAGGAACATAAGTTGCCGTTCTTTCTTGAGTTCCGTTATCGGAAAGTTGTGTAATTATTTCATTAATATATTGTTTTCCCGAGACATATAAACCATATCGGTTTCCTTTAACTGCCATACCATAAATTTCTCCGTTAAACCAAGCACCAAACAAACTTCCGTTCCCTGCAACTCCGGTTCCAAAATAATTTATATTTTTTCCTCCGCCTGAAGCGTACCCGGTAGATCCATATACTCCATAATAATTTCGGTTACTGGCATGATAAGCTAACGATCCCCAAGCACTATGAGTACCTCCGTCTTCAAAAGAACCCAAAACACCTCCGGATCGTTGATTTTGTCTGGAATCGGCATCTGTATCATAAATAGAACCATGTACACCAAAAAAATACATTGATCCATTTGTACCTGAACCTGGCCATGCATCAGCAAAAAGACCTGACCACGTATTACCATAATAATATCCGTTACCGGCATAAGTCGCTTGATCTAAATCAAAATATCCTCCTCCTGTGTAACCGGTTGCTTCAATTGCAGCACCATAACCCATAGGATGAGCCCAAACTGTAGAAGCATTTGAAGCAGCTTTTAAACCGGTTGCAGGATTATTATTTACAAGAGCATTATATGCATCTGCATAAATACCGACACTGGCTTGTGAATATGAATTTGTTGCGTCAAGTCCCCAACCTTGGAAATATCCTCCCATTGATACACCTGTACCGTTAGCTGTTCCTTCATAATTACTTAATCCCAATATAGCATATTGATTTCCGCCGAGAGTTTCATCAGAATTTTGTAACTGTCCGTATATACATGAAGGGTTATAGGTATTTGACTTATTTTCAACAAAATTATAACTGGCCATCCAAACATCAGAATAATTAATATTTGCTGCAACAGAAGCATTTGAAGTTGAACGAAAAAAACCTGCAGCACGGTCAGGATCTTCTGCAATACCATAAACTGAAGAACCGTTTGTTGTTTGACCGGCAAAACTATATGTTCCGTTATATCCGAGATAACCATAAGTTTGATTTCCTGAAACATCAGAAAAACCTACTACTGCTGCCGTGGGGTCAGTAATATCCGTTGTCCTTGCCCAAATACCGTATTGATTTGTTCCGCCGTCATAATGAATTCCGTATGTTTCACCTGCATCATAAACTTTAATCATTGAGTTATATTCAGGATGAATATAATTATCATTAGGAGCAGCAGGACGAATCCAATATTCTGTATTTCCGGGAACAGTCGGAACAGTTCCGTTATATAGTTGTTTCCACTCTGAATCAGCAGAACTCCATATATACAAACCATGAGGTTCAGTTCCTGTTGCATTATATATCATAAGTCCGTCAACAGGAGCTGCAACCGGTGCTGCGGTTGTTGCGTCATCCAAAGTAACTCTCGGTATTAATAAACCTTTATCTGTTGAAGATATATCTAAAATAGCACTTGCGTCAGGAGCATTACCGGTTGTGTTTATACTCACCGCTTGTCCGAATATATTTATGCTGAAATAAAATCCGAGAATTAGCATAAAAATAAATCTTTTGAAAAGTTTGGGTGTCTCTTTTTTCATAATATTCAAATTTTAGTTAATATTCCTGTTCATTCTCGGTGTTTTTATAATTTTTTTTTAATCAATGCAAATATACATTATTTTCAAATAACATGCAAGTTTCTGTATATTTGTGCATAAAGAAAAAATACAACAAATACTTTATTTTGTTAATTATAAAAAAAATAAAAATCTTAAACCTGTAAATAAATATAAATTAATTTAGCCCTGCTACAAGTCTAAAATAATCTGATTTCCGTCTTTATCGGTTTTTATAACTTCAAATTCGGGTTCGGATTTTTCCTTATTTGACTCATTTTTCGTCGATAAAGTTGCATCATTTTCTTTTTCCGTAATTTCCAGTACAATTTCAACAATTTTTTTCACCGTATAAGTCGTAAGTCTTTTTCCTCTTGCTTTAATGCTTTTTTCGGATATAAATTCCTCTGCATCAATCAGTTCATTCTTTCTGTCTTTATGCTTTCCGCCGAATTCTATTTCAAATTTTGCATGAATAAAGTCGGACAAAGCCAGCAAACTTGAATCGGAATTTTCACCGATAAATGATGTTAAACCGTTACTGCTTATAAACTTAAATCGTTTCAAATAATAATATTTTTGATCGGCATCATAAAATACGGCAGACCAAACTTTTTCGGCATCATATTTTTCAATTCGTAAAATATCCGATTCAAAATGCGTGGACAAATCAAAAGAGGTAATTTGGAATTTTCCGTTTTTATAAACAACCAAAATTTTATCGTCGCCGGAAAATTCTCCGAGCAATTCTCCCCGCCCCTCTGCATTCAGCCGCAATACTTCATTGTCGAACCAAATTTGACGTCCGCCGAGTGTCGATACGCCTTCTTCTTTTAATGTTATTTTTTGTACACCGTATTTGGTGGCAATATTTCCCATGGAATTACGCCCTTTTACGGCAAGTTCTGAAAAATCGATTTCTATTGTTTTGTTTTTCAATCGCTTACGAGGTCTGTGCGTAATTTTTATCGTCTCGGCTTCGCCGTTGGGATTTGCCGTAAACCACAAAACTTTCGAGCCCTTTTCCCCTTTGGTAATATCGTATTCTTTATCTCGTATAATGCTTTTAACATTAAAGCGTTTCATGTAATAATAGCCGGATTTTCCGTCGTAATAAACGGCATTATAAACCGTTCGGTCATCATCTTTTTTCCAAACATTTATATGTATAACATCTTTCCCGATATAGAATTTATCTTCAACCTGTTTCACAAAATAGGTACCGTCTTTTCGGAATACTATAACCAAATCAATATCAGAACATTCGGCAATAAACTCATTTTGTTTCAGTGAGGTTCCGGCAAAACCGTCTTCGAAATTTGCATAAAGTTTTTTATTTCTTACGACCACTTTTCTTGCCGTTATTTCTTCAAAACTTCTTATTTCGGTTTTTCGTTCCCGTCCTTTTCCGTATTTCTTTTTTATATTTTTGAAATAATCAATCGTATAATCAACAATATGCTCAAGTTTATTTTTTATGTCTTCAATTTCTTCAACTATTGATTTCAGGTAATTATCGGCTTTAAAAGCATCGTATTTTGAAATTCGTTTTATTTTTATTTCCGTTAAACGGGTTATATCTTCCTTTGTAACAGGTCTTTTAAGATTTTTTACAAAGGGTTTTAAGCCCTTATCAATATTTTGAATAACACATTCCCATGTTTCGCATTTTTCAATACTTAAATATATTCTGTTTTCGATAAAAATTTTCTCTAAAGAAGCATTGTGCCAAGCATCATCAAGCTCGGAAAGTCTGATTTGAAGTTCTTCTTTTAATAAATTTAACGTATTATCCGTTGAATAACGCAAAATTTCTTTCACATCGGTAAATTTCGGCTTATCGCCGAGAATTACGGTTGTATTCGGCGAAATTGATACTTCGCAATCCGTAACGGCATATAAGGCATCTATCATTTTATCGGAAGAAACATCCGAAGGCAAATGGACAAGAATTTCGACCTTATCGGAAGTGTTATCTTCCATTTTCTTAATTTTAATTTTCCCTTTATCGTTGGCATAAACAATTGATTCTATGAGAGAAACTGTATTTTTCCCGAAAGGAAGTTCGGAAATGACGAGCGTTTTTAAATCTCGCTT
>CAZCPV010000259.1:0-3898 GCA_964500765.1 uncultured Draconibacterium sp. | reverse complement strand
GATTTTTACAGAAGAATTGTAAAAGATACCGGTGAAAAATTACTGATGAAATAATTAAATAAAAAAAATATGTATTTCACTTCGGCAAAGCTCAAAACTTTGCCGAAGTTGTTTCGTTAATATTCTTATTTTTTATAAATTAAAATATTCTATTTTTGCAAATCAAATTATAAAACAAAATTAATGTCAAAAGGTATTACATCAAGAGAAGAGAACTATTCGCAATGGTATAACGATATTGTTGTTAAAGCCGATTTAGCCGAAAATTCGGGTGTTCGCGGCAGTATGGTTATAAAACCCTACGGATTTGCGATATGGGAAAAAATAAAAGAACAATTGGATAAAATGTTTAAAGAAACCGGGCACGAAAATGCGTATTTCCCGCTTTTTATTCCTAAATCATATTTTACCAAAGAAGCAAGTCATGTGGACGGATTTGCCAAAGAATGTGCCGTTGTAACCCATTATCGCTTGAAAACAAATGAGAAAGGCGAAATTGTGGTTGACGAAACCGCAAAACTTGAAGAAGAATTGATTGTAAGACCGACTTCCGAAACCATTATTTGGAGTACATACAAAAAATGGATACATTCTTACCGCGATTTACCGATATTAATAAATCAATGGGCAAATGTCGTACGTTGGGAAATGCGAACCCGATTATTTTTGCGAACGGCGGAATTTCTTTGGCAGGAAGGGCATACGGCACATGCAACAAAAGAAGAAGCAATTTTTGAAACCAAACAAATGTTGGATGTTTATGCCGAATTTGCCGAAAAATGGATGGCAATGCCGGTTATTAAAGGTTCAAAATCGGAAAGCGAACGATTTGCCGGTGCTTTGGACACTTTAAGTATAGAGGCAATGATGCAGGACGGTAAGGCATTACAAGCAGGAACTTCACATTTTCTCGGGCAAAATTTTGCCAAAGCTTTCGATGTAAAATTTACAAGCAAAGAAGGAAAAGAAGAATTTGTTTGGGCAACTTCTTGGGGCGTTTCCACACGATTAATGGGGGCTTTAATTATGGCACATTCCGATGATAAGGGGTTGGTTTTGCCTCCGAAATTGGCTCCGATACAAGTGGTTATTGTTCCTATTTATAAAAACGACGAACAATTGGAAATTATACGCAAAAAAGTTTCCGAAATTACAAACAAACTTAAAAACGAAAATATTTCTTTCAAATTTGATGACCGAACAACGCAACGTCCCGGTTTTAAATTTGCCGAATGGGAATTGAAAGGCGTTCCGGTGCGGCTGGCAATAGGTCCGCGCGATATTGAAAACGGAACCGTTGAACTGGCTCGCCGAGATACTTCCGAAAAGAAACTGTACGATATAGCCGGAATTGAAAATATTATTAAAGAATTGCTTGATGAAATTCAAAATACTGTTTATCAAAAAGCACTGAAATTTCGGGAAGCAAATACGCATAAAGTTGAAACCTACGAGGAATTTAAAGAGGTTTTGGAGAAAAAAGGCGGTTTTATTTATGCTCATTGGGACGGTACGCCCGAAACCGAAGAAAAGATTCAACAGGAAACAAAAGCAACCATACGGAATATCCCTTTTGACAGCCCGGAAGAAGAAGGAAAATGTATGGTAACGGGCAAACCCTCAAAAAGACGTGTGTTGTTTGCAAAAGCGTATTAATCGGTATTATTTTATTGTTGTTTAATAAGAGACTTTCAGGAAATACAAAAATCAGTTCATTTTTACGGGCTGATTTTTTATTTTTTCTTAAGACTTTGTTATATAGTTTATCTATATCAACTTCGAGTTGCTCTGATTTTGTTTTCATTTTTTTTATCAAATACAATACTTGCATTAGATAAAAATTCGTGTTTCGATAAGCTTTGATTGGAATGTAAATCAAGTTTGTTGGCTAATTCCGATAGTGTATATCGCTCTTTTAAAGCTTCAATTGCTACTCTGGTCTTGAATTCAGGTGTGAAATTTTCTTCTTTATTTTCTCATTGTCTAAAGTTGATAAATTTTTCAACTTAAACAATGGTTTCAATACATGAGGGTAGTATATTTTTATTATTTTAAAAACTTTTAAACATACGTGCTTGTGAAAAACCGGGTGCTTTTACGTCTAAATCCAAGAAATAACCGAAAGGAGTTTGTGCGGTTTCGTAATCGGCATTTTTAAGGCGTTTTTCTGCCATATCAAAAATTTGTTTAGTAAATTCCGGTGATGCTTTGCTTTCGGAAAGGTGTGCAAAAGAATGCAGAACAATTTTATTCGTATTATTTTTACGTGCACCCCATTTTAAATTTTTCGTAAGATTTTTTTCAACTTTCAAAATTTCTTTTTCCGTATCGTGCTCTTCAACTTGTATAAACCCGATAAGTGCTTTTTCAAAAGTTCTGCTTTCGGTATGGTCTTCGGCATTTTCGATGGTTTTGATTGTGGGTGTGTATGAAAATTTTTCGGCAAATATCATTAATAATTTCATGCGGCTGTTTTTTATGTTTACTTGTGCAAATATAGTTTACTTTTTTAATTCTATAATCATTGATGATTTTTTGTTTATTGTAATTTTGTTGAGCTTATCAAAGGTTTTGCCTGAAATAATTTCTTTTCCGGAAAGGTAATCTTTTAAAATTTCGTTAAAACGTGAACAATCAACGGTTTTGCTTTCGTTGTCGTTGTTGTTAAGCAGTATCATAACGGCTTCGTTATCAGTGTATCTGAAATAAACGTAAGTGTTGTTTTCGGGAACAAATTGCAGTAATTTACCTTCGGTAAGCGGTTTGCTTTTTTTTCGGTAGTTTGCGAGTTTTTTTACAAAATTAAAGGCATTGTTTTGTTTGTCGGTTCTGCCGGCTTCGGTAAAAGCATTTGTTTTGTCCTCTTTCCAACCGCCGGGAAAATCGGTGCGAATGTGTCCGTGTCCTTGATATTCAAAACCTATTTTCAGAATTTCATCACCGTAAAACCAAACGGGAATGCCTCTTGCCGTGAGCAGAACCGTTATTCCCATTTTGAATTTATTCATATTTTCACCGACATCGGAGAAATAGCGGTCTAAATCGTGATTGTCAAGAAAAATGACGTTGTTTTCGGGTTTTGCATATAAAAAATCTTGTGCAAAGATGTTGTAAATTCGCAATAATCCTTCTTCCCAGCCGTCTTTTTCGTTAAAAGCGGCTTTTGTTGCATAATAGAGCGGAAAATCGGTTATGCAATCGAGATGAGAGTTGTATTTGCCCGAAATCGGACTGTTTTTGCTGAAATATGCCGTGTACGGAACTTTATGCAGCCAGGTTTCGCCGAGCAGTGTAATATCGGGAAATTCTTCATGGAGCCGCTGTCCCCATTTTGACATAAAATCTGTGAAAGGGTAGGGATAGGTATCCATTCTTATGCCGTCTAAATCGGCGTATAAAATCCACCAAATGCTGTTTTGTATCAAATAATTTGCAAGAAAAGGATTGTGTTGATTTAAATCGGGCATTGAGGAAACAAACCAACCTTTGGTAAATTTCTTTTTGTCGTATTCGGATGCATGCGGGTCAACTATTGTGCTCCCTCGATATGATGTTTTGAAATTTTTGTCGGTATTTATCCAATCGTCGGAAGGCAAATCTTTCATCCACCGGTGATTTTCGCTGCAATGGTTAAAAATCATGTCCATTATCAATTTCATATCTTTTTTATGGAGTTCATCGGAAAGTTGTTTGTAATCGGCGTTTGTGCCCATTCTCGGGTCTGTTTTGTAAAAATCGGTAATTGCGTATCCGTGATAGGAATATTCAGGGTTGTTGTTTTCGAGTGTAGGGTTCAGCCAAAGTGCCGTTGCTCCGAGATTTTGAATATAATCGAGATGATTTATAACACCCTGAATGTCTCCGCCGTGTCTGCCGTTTGGGTTGTTTCTGTTTGGCT
>CAZCPV010000258.1:0-3910 GCA_964500765.1 uncultured Draconibacterium sp. | reverse complement strand
CATTCCGTTTTTAGCCGTAGCATATCTTCCTACGGCAAAACCGCCCGATACACCTTTTGTATTATCATTAACATTTATAAATACGCCTTCTGAAGTAATTGTAAAAACCGGTTTTCCCGTTTTGTCTTTAACTTCAAAAACAGGATCGTTCGGTGCTGCATTTTCATCGGCTTGGATAAGCATATTATTTGATGAAACAGAATTACCGATATCTAAATTATAAGCAGTATTTGATAATTTGACATCAGAACCTTCAACTGTCCACAGTTTTGCCGGTGTAGAAAGGTCTGTCCATTTGTTTTGTCCGTACAAATAAAAACTGCCTTCCGTAACATCAAAAACTAATAATCCGTTTTTAGCATTTGAAATTGCATTTCTTTGAGCTGTTGTTAATCGGGGAATCAACATTCCTTTACTTGTTGATTGAATGTCCAATACAGCAGACTCGTCAGCTGAAGATGAGGCGTTCGGATTGTCTGAAATTACAACCCCTTGTGCAAAAATTCCGATATTAAAACCGGATACCAATAGTAATAAAAGGAAAAGTTTTTTTGTCATTTTTATATTTTTTAATTGGTTAGAGTTACAAAAGAAATAAAAAAAAACAGCTCTAACAAATATTTTGAGCTGTTTTTTTTATTCAATATACGGATTTTTTACTTAAAATCCGGAATTCTTCCCGGCGACCAAGGGCTGCCGGCTTTGTTTGCTCTTTCTTCAAGCAATTGTAATTTTTGCTCAAGCAGTTTGGCTTTTTTTATCAATTCCGTTACACCGTCTTTTACGATTTGCAAATTATCTTTTAAAGTTTGTGTAGCATCCGAACCGTGATAGGCACCGTATGTAACGGCAGAAATTCTCCAATTCAAATTCGGCGGTTGATTTTCGTGTAATTTATCAATTATTTCGTCTCCGTTTAATTTTCGATTCATTTTACGCAGTTCGGAAATTATATCATCGGCACGCATCAAATCTTCCTGTGTTGAGCCGGCACCGTTTATTAATGCCGTTCTTAACGCTTTTACGTTTTTTGTCATATTTTCCGTCCATTTGGTTAAACCGGCTGTAACACCGTACACCTCAGCTGCTTCTTTTTTGAAATTTTCAAGAGCGAGCGGATTTTTTGCCGGCAAAGTAAGGTTTCCGAGCGATCGGAGATTAAAACTTTGCGGTTCGCCGATTTTTGTTTCAATTCCGTTCACAATTTTCGACATCGACACCGTATATTTTCCCGGAGGAACCGGAATGCCGCCGGTTTGCCTGTTGTGCATCGGTGAGTTTCCGTCGGTTACGGGATACATATTAAATCGTCTTAATCCCCAATTAAATCGTTGCAAACCGGGATTTGCCGAACGTTTTATTCGTCTGACGATTTCACCTTTTTCGTTCGTAATCGTAAACATCAGATAAGGCGGTATTTCGTCGGCTTCTTCACGTAAAACATCGAAAGACGGAAAATCAATATCGCTTTTGTTTTCTTTTGCTTTCTTTTCGGCTTCCAAGCGATAATCTTTTTTTGTTTTTATTTTGTCTTTTATATAATAGGTAAAAGTTACGCCGTATTCGGGATTTTTTCCGGTAAAAACAGTTGCTCCCTGTCCGTATTTTTTTGAAGTTTGAGAATAAATGTAAGCATCTTTAACAGGAAACAGGATATTATCCTCTTTTAAAATTTTATTCGTAATTTTTCTGAGTAATGAAAAGTCATCAAGAATGTAAAAACCTCTGCCGAAAGTGGCAATTACCAAATCGTCCTCTCTTTTTTGAATTTTAATATCTCTTACGGCAACGGTCGGAAGCCCGTTTGATAATTTAATCCATTTTCCGCCTCCGTTGTTTGAAAAATATAAACCGAATTCCGTACCTACAAACAAAAGTTGTTTTTCAACGGGGTCTTCAACAATTGAATAAACCGTTCCTCTTTCGGGTAAATCGGTTACAATTTCAAACCATGTTTTGCCTTTGTCCATACTTTTCAGCAGATAGGGTTTTAAATCATTATCTTTTCTTCCGTCAAAAGCGGCATATACAATATTCTCATCGTGTTGTGAAGCAAAAATACAACTTACGTAGGTCATGTTCGGAACATCTCTGAATTTACTCAATTTTCGCCAAGTTTTTCCGCCGTCTTCGGTAATCTGAATTAAGCCGTCGTCCGTTCCTGCATACAAAAGGTTTTCATTTAAAGGTGACTCATCAAAAGCGGTAATATTTCCGAAAATTGAAGTAGAAGCATTTTTTGCAACGGCATCAACGGGTTGAATTTTTCCCATTACTTTTAATTCGTTTCTGTTAAGTTGCCTTGTTAAATCCGGACTGATAATTTTCCATGAATTTCCTCTGTCATCACTTCTGAAAACTTTGTTTGCACAGAAATACAGACGTTTGTTGTCAAAATTACTTATTTTCAGCGGTGCATTCCAATTCCATCTGTATGCTTCATCTTTCGGCGGAAGCGGTTGTATGTAAACTCGTTCGCCGCTTTGCTTGTCATATCTTACCATGCCTCCGTATTGCGATTCGGCATATACGATATTCGGTTCAACAGGGTCTATGGCAGAAAAAAATCCGTCACCGCCTTGGGTAACTTTCCAATCGTCTTTCAAGATTCCGTCACGACAAATAGTTTGTGAAGGACCTACACAACTGTTATTATCTTGGGTTCCGCCGGCAACATTGTAAAAGGGTTTTGCATTATCTGTAACTACTCTGTAAAATTGGGTTATCGGCAAATTAGGAGTATGCCTCCAATTACTTCCTCCGTCAAACGTTTCATAAAGTCCTCCGTCACAGCCGATAAGCAAATGATTGGTATTGTCGGGGTCAATCCAAAGTGCATGGTCGTCAACATGTTTTTGTGATAATCCGAGTGTTTTCCATGTTTTTCCGCCGTCAAGTGTATATTTTGTGTATGTATCTGTTGAATAAACTTTATTAACATCTTTCGGGTCGCAATGTATTCGGTTATAATATTGCGGACTGCTTGAAACATAAGAGTTCATTTTTTTCCATGAAGCCCCTTTGTCTGTTGTTCTGAAAAAACCGCCCGAACCGTTTGTGCCTTCAATAATTGCATAAACATAATCGGAATTAACCGGTGAAATTGCCAAACCTATGCGTCCCACATTTCCTCTCGGAAGTCCGTTTGTTAATTTTTCCCATGTTTTACCGGCATCGGTTGACTTATAAATTGCCGATTCGGGACCTCCGTCTATTAATGTATAAACCCGTCTGCGTCTTTGGTAACTTGCGGCATATAAAATATTCGGATTTTTAGAGTCAAGAACAATATCGGTAAAACCGGTATTTTCACTTACGGTTAAAAGTGTATCCCAAGTTTGTCCCATATCGGAAGTTTTAAAGATTCCTCTTTCTCCTCCGGGTCCCCATAAAGGTCCTTGTGCGGCGACATAAACATCGGAATTTCGCGGGTCAATAATTATTCGCCCTATGTGTTCGGTTTTTTTCAATCCTACATTTTTAAACGATTTTCCGCCGTCTTGTGAAAGATAAATACCGTCGCCGTAACCGATGGCTCTTTGGCTGTTGTATTCTCCCGTTCCTATCCAAACAATATTGGTATTATTCGGGTCAACGGCAACATCTGCAATTGAATAGGAACCGTAATAATCGAAAATCGGACGGAATGATATTCCCGCATTATCGGTTTTCCATACGCCGCCTGAAGCCGCAGCAATATAAAATTGCGAATGATTTTTCGGGTTAACTTCTATATCTGCTATACGTCCCGAAGCATAAGCCGGTCCGATACTTCGGAATCGAAAGGCAGAAAATGTCGAAGATTTCAGTAAGGATTTTTCTTGTGAAAATGAAATTGTCGAGAAAATTGAAAATACCGTAATAAGAAGTGTTTTCAGTAATGTTTTATTCGTCATAATTGAAATATTTT
>CAZCPV010000257.1:3401-3983 GCA_964500765.1 uncultured Draconibacterium sp. | reverse complement strand
TCGGAAATTAAAGGTGTTTCACTTGAAAAACTTACGGAAATTACGAATCGGAATGCTGCGACTGTATTTAATTCTTTTACCAACTGACACCTACACCCAAAGACAGCGAAACCGGAGGTGCCGAATTTCCTTTATAAAGAGTTTGTTCAAAATCGGAGTCAATATGGTTTAAAATAAAAAGTCCTGCCTGATAATATAATCCGAAATCTCTTCTTTTCGACCAAATCCAACGATCTCCTGCTTCCAAAGCAATACCGTTATACATTCCTAAACCGGTATCTTTCCAACTGATATTAAAAAACATGCTGTTCTTTTCGGGGCTTGTATGTATTTTTACGCCTCCGGTAAATCCGATAAATCCGGCTCCGAGATGGACTCCGAAATAATCGTGGACACGAACTTCGTAGTCAACACCCAAAAGGTTGTAACCACCTATTTGATAGCCCAATGCAATTATATTTCTGTTGTTTTTTTGTTGATTTCTTGTCGGGTTTTCATCGTATTTCTCGGTATCGGGTGTTTTGTTTTCTTTATCAAAAACAATTTCTACTGCATCTTTTTCGGGTTTTATTTTTTTCTGTT